>JAIYBI010000513.1 GCA_027488595.1 Opitutaceae bacterium
GCCTCCGCGCCCAAGGCAACATCACGGTCGGCAACGTGACCTCGACGAACGTCTCGATCGACAGCGACGCGGGCAGCATCATCAACGCCGCCGGTTCGAGCAAGAACGTCACGGCCACCAACTTGCGCCTCCAGGCCCAGAACAGCATCGGCGCCTCCGGCCGTCACCTCACGACGAACATTGACAACGTGACCGCGCTGGCCGCGACCGGCTCGATCTACCTAACCGAAGACAACGGTGCGACGGTGACCTCCGTTCGCACGCAAGTGACCGACTTTAACAGCGACGCCACAACCACGACGGTGACGGACCGCGCGCAGTCCGACCTGACGACCGGCTCCAACGGCAACATCGTGCTGGTGGCCTTGACCGGCAGCGTGGTGCTGAATGACGGCGACGCCGGTGTGGACCAAACTGCCGGCGACGGCCGCAGCACCAACGGCAACGCGGTCTCCGCCAACGGCACCGGTTCGATCTTGATCGACGCGCAAGGCACCGCGGCGGCCGCGAGCCTGACCGCCAACGCGGACATCCGCTCCGGCACCGGGCACATCACGCTGAAGGCGGACGACAACATCGAACTCACCGCCAATGTTGACGTGATCACCGGCACACCCGGCACCGTCTCCCTCGACGCCGAGACCGGCTTCCTGCTGATGGACGGCACCGCCAACGTGACCGCAACGTCGTCCTCCGTGCGCCTCCGCGCCCAAGGCAACATCACGGTCGGCAACGTGACCTCGACGAACGTCTCGATCGACAGCGACGCGGGCAGCATCATCAACGCCGCCGGTTCGACCAAGAACGTGACCGCGACGAACCTTCGCCTCCAGGCCAACGGTTCCATCGGTGTCGCAGGCCGCCACCTCACGACCAATATCGACAACATCAGCGCGCTAGCCTCGACCGGTTCGATCTACGTCACCGAAGACAACGGCGGCACCGTCGGCAATGTCACTGTAACCGTCACCGACTTCACCAGCACCGCCGGCACCTCGGACGTGACGGATGCTCTCCAGTCTGATCTCACCACCGGCTCCAATGGCAATATCGTGCTCGTTGCCACCCTGGGCGACATCACCCTGAACGATGGCCCTGCCACCGCCGCCGGCATCGCCGTTAGCGCCAACGGTTCCGGCAATATCCTTCTGCAAGCCGCCGCCGGTGCGATTACCACCAACGCCGACATCCTCAGCGGCACCGGTAACGTGACCGTTCTCGCTCAGACCAACGTCCTCTTCAACGCCACCGCCGATCTTGCCACCGGCGGCTCCGGCACCGTTTACGTCGCCGGCATCACCGGCACCGTGACGCAGGCGGACGACAGCCGCTTCTCGTCCTCTGCTGGCGACATTCGTGTCTCCGCGACTGGAAACATCACGGTTGGCGGTATCACCACCTCGGCCAACGTATCGCTCGTTTCCAGCACCGGCTCCATCCTCGATGCAGGCGACTCCTTCGGTGGAGCCGACATCGTGGCCTCCGGTCTGCGCATGACCACGGCCGCCGCCTCCACCTCCATCGGTGGTGCCGCGACTCCGCTTGAGCTCACGGTTGGCACGCTTGCCGCCCGCTCCACCGGCGGCGGCATCCACCTCCGCGAGACCGACGCCATCACCCTCGGCACCGTCGCCGCCACCGTCCAGCAAGTCGGCACCGCCGCCGGGATCACTCCTGTCACCGACGCCAGCCTGTCCGGCGTTCAGACCACTGGTGGCAACGGTGTCATTGATATCCGCACCACCGCTGGCGCCATCACTGTAGCAAACGACAGCTCAACCAACGGCTCCGGTTCCCTTACCCTGATTGCGGGGGGCACCTCCGGCAGCATCATCCTCGGTGCCATCGCCAGCTCCACCACCGGCAACATTTCCCTCACCGCCGAGGCCCGTATCCGCGAAACTACTGCGACCGAGACGCCCGTCATCGCCACTGGCGGTGTGCTTACGCTGTCTGCTGCCACCGGTATTGGTGAAACCGGCCGTGGCGATCTCGACATCTCCGTGCCAACCTTATCCTTCACTAACAGTGGTGTTGGTCAGGCCTACCTGAAGTCCTTCCAAGGCGGTGCCACCGTCACCAGCGCCTCGCTTGCCGGTGCCGGTTCGCTGATCTTCACCCAAGTTACCGGCGGCTTGAATATCACGGGTCCGGTTACAATCAGCGCAGGCAGCGCTACCTTCAGGGTTCCGGGTGCGCTCACTCTCACCTCGGCAACTTTGACGACCTCGGATGATCTTACATTCATCGCACAAAGCATAGGGGCGAGCGCCAGCAACCTTACCGCGGGAGCCCTCGGGACCTTAACGTTGGCGACCTCTGGCAATATCAGCCTGGATGCCAACTCCCCGCTCACGGCTGGCACGGTGAATCTCTCAACGGAAGGCACTCTCGCGCTGGGTCAGGTCAATGCATCGATTCTCCTCGATATTCAGTCCACGGGCAGCATCACGACTTCGTCGGCGAGCACCAGTCTGGTGGTCGGCCAGTTGCGCATCGCCACTGCGGCCAACGCGGGCACGACTCTCCTGCCTCTCCGGGTCAGCGCCGCCTCGTCGGACATCCAAGTCGGCGGCGTATCCAATATCGTTAACCTGAATTCACTGACCCTCGGCCGCGCCGGTATGGCCTTTAACACCTCCGGCGGTAACGAGCAGGTGATCACAGTCCAAGGTTCGACCATCGGCTCCATCGGGGGGCAAATTATCGACACCGGCACGGGCACGCTCCGAGTCGAAGCACCCGCCGGCCTTACCCTCGGCACGCAGATCATCTCCAACGGCGGTAACATCACGATCAACTCTCAGACCCTTACCGACGGCACCGCCGACGAGGGCTTCTTGCTCAATGCTCCTCTTGGCCGGGTCACGCTCAATGCCCAGACCGGCATCGGCGGCACCGCAGCCGGAGCCGACATCGAATTTGTCGCCGCTCAGATCCAGGCGACCACTCAGACGGGCAACCTGCAACTCGAGTCACTCGCGACCACCTCTGTCGTCGGCACGGGCTTGGTCATCGCCTCACCTTCCGCCACCGGTGCTGTCGGTCTGACGGTCAGCACGGGTAATCTCACGCTGGCCGCTCCTGTCACCAATTCCGGTTCAGGCGGCATCACAGTCGGTGTTCCTGCTGGCTCGCTGACCATGACGACGGCCTCGACCGTCAGCACCAGCACCGGTCCGATCACGATGACCAGTCTTGGTTTGATGACCCTTAATCGGGTTACGAGCACGACGGGCCTCATCACCCTGAACACCTCAAACGCCCTGACCACGATTTCCCTATTGAATTACGCCAACGTCTCCAGCCTCACGAGGCCGGTTCTGAGCGTCATATCCTACGTCAACATCATCGTGGATTCGAGCAGCGTGTTTGTCTTCGGACCTCGTCCCCTCTGGGTTGCGGGTCGTAACATCAACCGCGGTGGTTCGGCTAACATAGATATGTCCATCTACAGCCTCTCCATCACCGGCAACAACCCGCCCTAACCGACTTGCCGTGCCGCGTATGAACTCACCGCTTCTTCGTTTCCTTCTATGGGTGATCGCCCTGGTCGGCATCGCCGCGCCTCAAGTTCATGCACAGGGCACGGTGATCAGCACCGCGCTGGATGCGTTTGCGCGACCGACCACGGGATTGGTTGGGCTCACGACGTCTGGGGCTTTGGTTCGATCCACGGATAACGGCGCTAACTTTACCTCGATTCGGTCGGCTGACAGCCCCCGCGGCCTTTTCGCAGTCGCCGCCTCAGGCAGCACCGTTATCGCAATGGGTGATGCGGGCTGGATCGTTCGGTCTACTGATAACGGCCAGACCTACGGAACATTTGGCTCATCTTCGTCTCCCGCCTTTGTCGGATCAATCAACGCCGTGGCATTCGCGAATAACCAATGGGTCGCGGTAGGTAAAAACGGCACCTCTGTGACAGCGCTCAGTTCGGCCAACGGGACGACATGGGCCACCGCCACTTTCACAGGTGGCGCACCAACGGGAGTTTTGCGCGGATTGACTTGGACCGGAGCCCGCTGGATCGCCGTCGGAGGGAATGGCGGACTAATCAACGGATTCGTCCTCACGTCCACAAATGGGACTTCTTGGACTAGACTCGCCAACAGCGCATTTCCCTTTAGCGCTGCGCCCGCGTCTCTCAATGCGGTCGCTTCGGATGGTGCGGGCAAAGTCCTGATCGTAGGCAAGGCCGGCACCATGCTCTACTCCTCCGATGGCGGTCTCACCTACACGGATGCCGCTGATTTGATCGTATCGGAAGACCTCTATTCCGTCCTCTTCCGCAGCGGCACCAAGTGGATCGCCGGCGGCGATACGGCGGTCCTTGTTGATTTTGACTCCTCGTTGGCCCCCGGCTCGCAGGCCACCAGCCCATACCCTCCCGAGCCCGGCGCCCGCAGGATTTCCGCGATCATCGCCGACACCGTAGCCGGTCAATACCTCTACTCTTCCAGTTATGCCCCGCCTGTCGCCTCGGGTCCGATCAGTCTCAATATCGGCATCGTTTCCAATCAGCTTGAGCTTACGTTGGTGGGCTCGGTTTCCGGAGCCAGCTACTTCACTGAAACGACCGTTGATCTGATTTCGTGGTCTGCGGTCAGTGGCTCGACTAGAACTTTTAACGGGGTTGATGCCGTCGTATGGACTTATCCCCTTCCTGCCGCCGGAGCCCGCGTTTTCTACCGTGCCAAAGTTGGGACCACTCCTTAGTGCCCGTTTTCGGGTTCCTGCGGCGCGCTGCAAGGCGCGCCGCTATTGTATTTTCACGATAGAGACAGCATGGAGTGATTGTCCTAAAAAGTTGGATATCCCAAATCTTTAGAACAATTCTCCTCTGGTTTAGCGCCGTAGCGTAGTGGTCCTTCTTTTCAACGTCCTTAATACATCAAAGCGAATGAAATCCCGTAGCTCTTCCCGCCTCTCCTCGCCTCGTAAACGCCACGTTTCCGCATCTTCGCTTGGTGCCGCCCTGCTCGCCGCCGGAGCATTCATCAGCCCCTTGGCTCCCTCTCTTTCCGCCGCCACGCAGGTCTGGAACATCCCCTCCGGCGATTGGGACACCACCTCCGCCAATTGGTCCGGCAGCACGTGGACCAACGGCAACGACGCCTCCTTCACCAGCGCCGCCACCGTCGAGATCGCCGGCCTTGTCAACGTCTCGGGCATCGCCTCGACCCAGAACCTCACCTTCAACGACACCCTTCCCGGCGGCACCATCACCCTCGTCGGTGCATCGCCCTTCATCAACGCCGCCGGCCAGACCCTCACCTTTAACGTCGCCCTCCTCGGCACCGCCGGCTTCAGCGTAACCAATCCCGCCGGCCAAGTCGTTCTCAACGCCGACAACACCATCTCCGGCCCCGTCAGCGTCAATTCCGGCACCTTGAGCATCGGAGTGAACGGCGCCCTCAACGACCTCAACCTCACCACCGTCAACATCGCCGCCCCCGCGGCCTTGGTCACCTCCGCCAACAACCAGATCAGCTCCGTCGCGACCGTCACAAACGCCGGTGCCTTCACCCTCGGTGGCAACGACACTGTCGGCGGTCTGATCAACAATGGCGGCACCATCAACGGCCCCGGTCGCCTCTCCGCCTCGACCTACGCGCTGAACAACAATTCCGTCATCAACGCCAACCTCGGCAACGGAGCCATCACCTCCAACGGAACCGTCGCCATTAACGGCTCCACCGGCACCGGCTCCCTTTCCGTCGCCACCGGCACCACCACGCTCGCCGGCGCCGCCGCGGCCACCGTCGTCAACGTCGCCACTGCCGCCACTCTCACCACCACCGGCACCGGCTCCCTTTCCGACACCGCCGCCGTCACCCTCACCGGCACCGGCGCGCTTAACCTCGGCCAAAACGACACCATCGGCCGCCTCGTCGGCGCCGGCACCGTCGGTCTCTCCGGCAACACCCTCACCCTCGCCAACGGCCTCGGCGCCAGTTCGTCCGCCGCCATCGGCGGCAACGGCGGCGTCACCCTCTCCAGCGGCACCCAGACTCTCTCCGGCGCCAGCGGCTACACCGGCGCCACTAACGTCAGCGGCGGCACCCTCGCCCTCACCGGCAGCCTCACCGGTTCTAACTCCATTAACGTCGCCACCGGCGCCCTCCTCACCAGCACCGGCGGCCTGGCCAACACCGCGACCGTCACGCTCTCCGGCTCCGGCGCGCTCACCCTCACCGGCTCCGAAACTCTCGCCAACCTCTCCGGCTCCACCGGCGCCGTCACCGCCACCGGCGTTGACCTCGCTGTTACCGGGACGCTCTCCACCGCCGGCACCATCGCCGTGCGCGACCTGACCGTCGGCACACTCAACGGCAACTCTACCATCAACAGTTCCGGCACCGTCACCGCGTCCTCGGGCAGCTTCGCTGGCAACATCAGCGCCGGCGCGCTCGTTAAAACTTCCGGCTCAACCCTCACGCTCACCGGCACCAACAGTTCCACCGCCGGCACCACCGTCAACGCCGGCACCCTCGCCCTCGGCCACGCTACCAACACCCTCTCCGACACGGGCGCCCTCACCGTCAACGCCACCGCGACCGTTGATATCGGCGCCAACACCGACACCGTCGGCAGCTACACCAGCAACGCCGGCACCCTCGCCGGCACCGGCACCCTTACCGCCGCCACCTACACGCTTAACAACAACTCCATCACCAACGCCAAGCTCGGTAATGGCACCATCACCGCCAATGGCGCCGTCGCCATCAACGGCACCACCGGCACCGGCTCGCTCACCGTCCAGTCCGGCGTCACCACCCTCGCGGCCGCTTCCGGAGCCACCTCCGTCAATGTCACCGGCGGCGATCTCACGCTCACCGCTTCCGGCTCGCTCAACAGCGCCACCATCGTCTCCACCAGCGCCGGCGCAGGCCTCACCACCGGCGGAGCCGACCAGCTCGGCAACACCGCCGCCGTTACCAATTCGGGCACTCTCACCCTCGGCGGCGCTGACACCGTCGGCAGCCTCAACAACACCGGCGTCATCGCCGGCTCCGGCGTGCTCACCACCGCCGACGCCACCTACACCTTGGCGACCGGGTCCTCGATTTCCGGCAACCTCGGCGCCGGCACCGTCAACGTCACCGGCGATACCAGCATCACCGGCACCTCCGCCGCCGCCGCCGTCAACGTCAACGCCGGCGTCCTTACCCTCGACGGAGCCAACCTCCTCGACTCCGCCGTCGTCACCAACCTCACCGAGATCACCCTCACCGGCGACGACACCGTCGGCAGCCTTGTCAACACCGGCACCATCTCCGGCGCAGGCACCCTCACCGCCGCCACCTACGGCCTCGGTGCCGGCTCCCTCATCTCCGGCAAGCTCGGCACCGGTGCCATTACCGTCACCGGCAACACCGACATCACCGGCACCGCCGCCGCCGACACCGTGCTGATCAACTCCGGCGTCAATCTTACCCTCTCCGGAAACAACCTCGCCAACACCGTCGCCGTCACCAACAACGGCACCTTCACCCTCAGCGGTAGCGAGACCATCGGCAGCCTCGTCAACAACGACGGTGCCACCCTCGACGGCGCCGGGCTCACCCTCACCGCCGCCACCTACGACCTCCGTAACAACTCGGTCGTCAACGTGAACCTCGGAAACGGTGCCATCACCACCAATGGCTCGGTCTCCCTCACCGGTCTCACCGGCATCGGTTCGCTCACCGTCCAGTCCGGCGTCACCACGCTCGATAACACTTCGTTCGCCACCACTGTTTCGGTCCAGGCCGGCTCCCTCGTCCTCACCTCCAACGCCGAGCTTAACAGCGCCACCACCATAGGCATCTCTGCAGGCGCCAGCCTCTCCACCGGCGGCGTCAACCAGCTCGGCAACACCGCCGCCCTCACCAACAACGGCACCTTTACCCTCGGTGCGAACGACAAGATCGGCAGCCTCGTCAACAACGGCGGCCTCATCAACAGCACCGGCATCACCCTCACCGCCGCCACCTACGCGCTCAACGACGCCTCCGTCATCAACGCCAACCTCGGCGACGGCGACATCACGACCAGCGGCACCGTCACCGTCAATGGCACCACCGGCGTCGGCGCCCTCACCGTCGTCTCCGGCGAGACCACCCTCCACCAAAGCGCCGGCGCCACCGACGTGAACGTGAACGGCGGCTCCCTCGTCCTCACCGCCTCCTCTTCGCTCAATAACGCAGCCACCATTGACATCGCTGCCACCGCCACCCTCGAGACTGCCGCCGCCGACCAGCTCTCCAATACCGCCGCCCTCACCAACGCCGGCACCCTCATCCTCGCGGGCAACGATACCGTCGCCAGTCTCGTCAACTCCGGCACCATCAACAACGCCGGCGTCACCCTCACCGCCGCCACCTACGACCTCAACGGCGGCTCCGTCGTCAACGCCAACCTTGGCAATGGCGACCTCACCGCCGACGGCCTCGTCGAGATCAACGGCTCCACCGGCACCGGCACCTTCGTGGTCCAGTCCGGTAACACCACCCACGCCGGCGCATCCTCCGCCGACACCGTGCAGGTGGACAACGACGCCGCCCTCACCCTCACCTCCACCGGCAGCCTCTCCGACAACGCCGTCGTCACCCTCAACGGCACCGGCGCGCTTAACATCGGTCAGGCCGAAACCATCGCCCGCCTCGTCGGCGCCGGCACGGTCGCCCTCGGCAACAGCACCCTCACCCTCTCCAATGGCGGCGGCGCCAGCTCCTCCGCCGCCATCAGCGGCAACGGCGGCCTCACCCTCACGACCGGCACCCAAACCCTCTCCGGCGCCAGCTCCTACAGCGGCGATACCAACGTCAACGGCGGCACCCTCCAACTCACCGGTAGTCTCACCAGCACTACGGTCAACGTCGCCGCCGGCGCGCTCCTCACCACCACCGGCGGTCTCTCCGCCGACGCCGATGTCACCCTCACCGGCACTGGCGCGCTCACCGTCACCGGCCCCGAATCCATCGCCAGCCTGAACGGTGCCGGCATCGTGTTTGCCTTGGACGATCTCACCATCGGCACCCTCGACAGCTCCGCCGCCATCACCAGCTTCACCACCGTTTTTGTTTCCGACGGCACCTACACCGGTGTCCTCGACTCCGGCATCCTTGTTAAAAACTCCACCGGCACTCTCACTCTCACCGGCACCAACACTTCCACCGACGGCACTATCGTCAACGACGGCACTCTCGTCCTCGGTAACGCCACCGATACCCTCGCCGACACCGGCGCGCTCACGATCAACTCCGGTGCGACCGTGGACATCCAGTCCAACACCGACACTGTCGGCAGCCTCACCATTAACGCCGGCACCCTCTCCGGCAACGGCACCCTCACCGCCCTCACCTACGACCTCAACGATGGTGCCACCACCGACGCCAAGCTCGGCGACGGCGACACCACCACCAACGGCACGGTCGCCATCAACGGCACCACCGGCGCCGGTTCCCTCACCGTCCAGTCCGGCACCACCACGCTCAACAACACCTCCGGCGTCACTACGGTTGATGTCACCGGCGGCGTGCTGACTCTCACCGCCAACGGCACGCTCAACAGCGCCACCACCATCACCACCTCCGTCGGCACCACGCTGAACACCGGTGGCTCCGAGCAACTCGGCGACTCCGCCGCGCTCACCCACGACGGCACCTTGAATCTCGGCGGCAACGAGACCATCGGCGGCATCGCCGGCTCCGGCTCCGTCGCCCTCGGCAACAGCACTCTCACCCTTTCCAACGGCACCGGCACCGACTACTCTGGCACCATCGGCGGCAACGGCAGCCTCACCCTCACCGCTGGCACCCAGATTCTCTCCGGTCCCAACACCTACACCGGCAACACCACCGTCAACGGCGGCACGCTCACGCTCGACGGCACCAGCCAGTCCTCCGCACTCCTCGTCACCGCCGGCACCCTCAATGTCAACGCCCTCTCCGCCGCCACCGTCGCCACCATTGACGCCGGCGCTTTCCTCACCACCGGCGCGGCCGAGGTCCTCGATGATAACTTCGTCGTCACCGCCAACGGCACCCTCACTATCGGTGGCGTCAACGAGACCATCGGCGGCCTCAACGGCAGCGGCAGCGTCAACTTGCTGCTCAACAACTCGCTCACCTTGCAGGGCAACGGTGTCGCCCCCGCTGGCGAGATCACCGGCGACTTCTCGGGCGTCATCACCGGCACCGGTCAGTTGATCAAAAATGGCGACGACGTCCAAATTCTCAGCGGCGCCAACAACTACGGCGGCCTCGCGACCATCAACGCCGGCGTCCTCCGCATCACCAACGACACCGCCCTCGGCGCGACCGGCAACTCCGCCCGCACTATCGTCAATTCCGGCGGCACCCTCCAGGTTGCAGGCGGCATCACCGGCGTCGAGGAGGTCATCCGTCCCAAGGGCACCGGTGCCGCCTTTACTTTCACCGGCAACAACTCCGCTCTCACCAGCCTCGGTGCCATCAACAGCCTCAGCGGTAACAACACGCTTTCGGGCCAGATCGGTCTCGATAGCACCCCCGGTCTCGACGCGACCATCGCCGTCAACGCCGGCACGCTCACGCTCAAAGGCGATATCGTCCAATCCGAGGGCGACTTCCTCGTCCCTGTTTCAAAGGTCACCTTCCAGACCGCCGAGAACGCCACCATCGCCGTCACCGGCAGCAACGACATCCTCCAGCTCGAGAACATCGTGGATCTGGTCAAAACCGGCCGCGGCACCCTCGATCTCACCAACCTCATCGGCAATAATTCGACCGGCGACGTCTACATTAACGACGGCACCGTCCTCGTTCAGCTTCAGCAGGACGACAACATCACCGATCCCTTCAACCCTCTAGGTGGTCTCGGCGGCGTGGATGGCACCACAACCGTTCGCTTCGGCGACACCGATCGCGGCACCCTGCGCATCGCCTCCTTCGCCCCGCAGACCGTCGTGGTTTTCGTTGGCGGCCAGTTTATCACCGGCGGCGACGGCGACTTCGCCGAGTTCCGCAGCACCAGCTTCGATTTCACCAGCGGTGACGGCACCCTCTTCACCGAGGCCGACACCGTCATCAGTCGCAGCAACCTGCAAAATTTCTCCGGCCAGAATCTCATCAAGGACGGCAACGCAGATCTCCTCATCGATCTCCTCGGCGGTTCCCCCACCAAGTCTCTCCCCGGCCTCGTCGTGAAAAGCGGTTCCGTTTTCTTCCTCTCCGAAGACAACTCTTCGCTCACCCTCGGCGGCCTCGATGGTCCCGGCGGCACGCTCGGCTTCGGCCCGATCAACGTCACCGTCAATCAGGTCGTTGACGGCACCTTCGGCGGCAACCTCGACGGCTCCGGCGACCTCACCATCAACGCCACCAACGACGCCAGCCTCGTCGCCTCCGGTGTCCTCAGCGGCTTTAACTCCGTTACCATCGGTGGCGATAGCACCGGTGATGTCACCCTCTCGGGCAACAGCACCTACACCGGTCCCACCAATGTCGTCACCGGCGGCAACTTGGTCCTCAGCGGCACCAGCGCATCGCTTACCATTGATATCCAGACCGGCGCCAGCCTGACCCTCACCGCTTCCAACCGCCTCGCCGACGCGGCCTCCGTTACCAACGCCGGGCTCTTCGCCTTGGGTGCGAACTCCGACACCGTCGCCAGCTACACCAGCAACAACGGCACCCTTTCCGGCAACGGCACCCTCACCGCCGCCATCTACGCGCTCAACACCGGCACGCTCATCAACGCCAATCTCGGCCCCGGTGATCTCATCGCCAACGGCATCGTCCAGATCAATGGCAACACCGGCAACGGCACCTTCACCGTCCAGACCGGCACCACCACCCTCGCCGGCACTTCCTCCGCCGCGAGCGTGCAGATTGACACCGCCGGCAGCCTCGTCACCTCCGCCGCCGAGCGCCTCTCCAACAACGCCACCGTTACCATCAACGGCGCTGGTCAGTTCACCCTTGGCGGCAACGAGACCGTTGGACGCCTCGCCGGTAACGGCGGCACGATCGCCCTCGGCAACCGCACCCTGACCCTCTCCAACGGTGCCGGCGCCAGCTCCGCCGCCGCCATCAACGGC
This sequence comes from Opitutaceae bacterium, assembly GCA_027488595.1. GTDB lineage: Bacteria > Verrucomicrobiota > Verrucomicrobiia > Opitutales > Opitutaceae > IMCC26134_A. Next base: position 12,068 of record JAIYBI010000513.1, read on the forward strand.
ACCGGCGGCCTCACCCTCACCAGCGGCAACCAGACCCTATCTGGCGCCAGCGGCTACTCCGGCCCCACCAACGTCAACGGCGGCACCCTCGCCCTCACCGGCTCGCTCGTCTCCAACGTGGTCAACGTCGCCCCTGGCGCCGCCCTCACCACCACCGGCGGCCTGGCCGACGACACCGCGCTCACCCTCACCGGCAACGGCACCGCCACCTTCACC
>JAIYBI010000515.1 GCA_027488595.1 Opitutaceae bacterium
CTCACGCCAACTGGCCTCAATTTTTTCAAGTTCGATCACCCCATTTCGCGCGAGGCACCTATCGAGGTAGCCTTCATCCCACGGCAAATGCGGTTCGTTCCGTTCTCGGTGCGTCCGCCAAAGCCCAGAAAAACAAACGCCATGCTCCAAAACATCACAAAACTCTACGGCCATAAACTCTCCGCCAGCGACGGAGAAATCGGCCACGTCAAGGACTGCTACTTCGACGACACTTCATGGACAGTTCGCTACCTCGTGGCAGATACCGGCACCTGGCTTGACCAGCGCCTTGTTCTGCTCTCACCGCATTCCTTCGGAGAATTGAGCGACGCCGAAAACCACATCAAAATCAACCTCACCCGCGCCCAGATCGAGGCCAGTCCTTCGATAGACACGCATCGTCCGGTTTCCCGCCAATACGAGGAGCAATACTACAGTTACTACGGCTGGCCCGCCTATTGGGATGGCGGCGGCATTTGGGGTGGCACGACCTATCCGATCTTCACCCCTCCTTTCGTAACGAATTACCAGCCCCACCACGGCAACCACCAGCGCGATGACCTCCACTTGCGCAGCACCAAGGCGGTAACCGGTTACCACATCGAAGCGACCGACGGCACGATCGGCACCGTGTCCGATTTCCTGATGGATGGGAAAACCTGGGGCATTCGCGATTTGATCGTCGAAACCGGCCACTGGTATGCCGGCAAGGAGGTCTACATCCGCCCCGCCCACATCGAACGTGTCTCCTACGAGGAATCGAAAGTCTTCGTCCGCCTCACGAAGGCAGACATCCGTGCCACTGCGGAACATCACGCCGCCCGAGCCGGCGCCTGACAACATTGAGGCGCCCAGCGCGCCAAAACCGCGTTCCTCCCCGCTCCCGGCACCTCGGGCATCACGCCAAGACGCGATGCCCGGCGCTCGCCTTTCGCTTATGCACCCAGTGAGAGCCGCCCCGCGCTCGTCCGAGTTCCTGAAACCAAACTGGGACTCGGTCTACGACCGCACGCGCCAACTCGCCGCCAATGCCGGCCGCAGGTCCTTCGAAGTCACCCAGCTCGACTACGAGCAGGCCAAACAGGAAATGACCGGTGCCGCAGACCTTGATGAGCAGCACGCCATTCTTGGCGGCGATTCCCCATGAGTGGCATCCGCCCCGGTTAGGCAGCTTCAAGCCCGCGCACTTCTTTCCGCAGTGCCCTCGGCTCGCGCTTTACGTCTTCGCCACATCCTGCGCAGAGTTCCCGCAGTGGACACCGAAGCTTCCTCGTCTCCCTCTTCCGCCCTCGCCTCTGTCGTCAAACCTTCGTGCGCGACGCCGGCCGACCTCGCCTTGCTCCACGCCATCAGCCGGCTTGCCGCCACGGCCGACACCCCGCGCGCCGCCATGGAGGAGATCCTCCGGCTTGCCATTGTCCACTTCGACGCCTCCTCCGGCAGCATCGGCTTGCTCAGCCCCGACACCGGCAAACTCGAGATCGAGGTCCATCAGGGCATGCCTTCCGATATTGACGAGGTCGTGCTCCGCCCCGGCCAGGGCATAACCGGCTGGGTCGCCTTCCACGGTCGCCCGCAGCTCGTTCCCGACGTGCGCGCCGACCCTCGCTACATCCCCGTTCGCCCGGGCATTCGCGCCGAGATAACCGCGCCACTCGTATCCGCCAGCGGCCAGGTAATCGGTGTCATCAACCTCGATAGCGACACCGTCGGCGGCTTCACTCCCGCCCATCTCGCCGGCCTTGTCATCCTCGCCGAGGAAAGCACGTCCGTCCTCGTGCGGCTCTGGCAACTCCAGCACCTCCGCGGCAAGGCCCGCCAGCTTGAGAACCTTGTCAATGCCGGCCTCACTCTTGTCACCAAGCTCGAACGCCAGGAGCTCCACGACGCCATCACCCGCGACACCCGCGGCCTGCTCAACGCCCACGCTTCCGTCCTCTACGAATACGTCGCCACCCGCCGCTGCCTGCGCGCCGTCTCGCTTCACGGTGCGCCCGGCGCCGTCCTGCCCGAGGGCGACCTTCCGCTGGATTCATGCCTGCTCTCCAGTTCCCTCATCACCCGCCGCCACGTTGAGTTTCTCAACATCCAGTCTCCCGAGTTCATTGACGTCGTGGACCTGCCCAGGCACCCCGCCCTGCGGTCAATCCTCGCCGTCCCCCTCCTTTGGGAAAACGAGCCCGTGGGCATCCTCGCCGTCTTCACCGACCACTCCCACCGCTTCAACAACGACGAGAAACGCCTGCTCGCCGCCTTTGGCAGCCTCTCCGCCGTCACCCTGCAAAACTCCCGCCTCTACAGCCGTGTTTTCCAAAGCGAGGAAACCCTGCGCAAAAACGAACAACTCACAACCCTCGGACTGCTCGCCGCCGAGATCGCCCACGAGATCCGCAATCCTCTCACCGTCATCAAACTCCTCTACGGCTACCTCGGCCTCGACTTCCCCCCCGACGATCCACGCAGAACCGATGTGCGAGTCATCGGTGAAAAACTCGACCAGCTCGAGGCCATCGTTTCCCGCGTGCTCCAGTTCGCCAAAGCACCTTCCAGCCTGCACTCCCGCTGGTCCCTCTCCGATATCGTGGGCGACACCCTCGTGCTCATCCGCCTCAAGCTCGCCCAGGGAAAAATCCAGCTCCGCTTCGATCCGCCCACCCGCCCGCTCCACGTGAATGTCCACAAGGGCCAGCTCCAGCAAGTGCTGCTCAACCTGCTCATCAATGCCACCCAGGCCATGCCCGACGGCGGCACCATCAAGGTGGCGATCGCGAGCGAGGAACACGACGGGGCGCGCCAGGCCGTGATTGACGTCGTGGACACCGGCACCGGCATCCCGCCCGAACTCACCGACCACATTTTCGACAGTTTTCTTTCGGGACGCGCGGATGGCACCGGCCTTGGTCTCGCCATCGCCAAGCGCATCCTGCTTTCCCACCACGGCGACATCACCCTCCACACCACCGGCCGCACCGGCACCACGATGCGCATCCGCCTCCCCCTCGCCCCCAACTGATCTTTTTCCTTCCGCTCATCCTCGTTCTCAAAACCAACCCGCCCGCCCCGCACCGTCCAAAGTCATTCACCATTCGTCATTAGTCATTCGTCATTCTCCCATGTCCTCCCCCTTCACCGTCCCGCCGCCCGCGCTTGATCAAGCCGAACTAAAGCGTCGCCAGGCCGTCATCATGATGCGCGCCGTCCTTTTCTTCCTTGGCCTATCCGCCCTGCTTGTATTGGTTCTACCACTACCCCTGCCCCTGCCGCTACGCGCCGCCGTCGCCGGCTGCGATCTCATCGCCGCCCTCGTCGTTTACGCCGTCTACCGCCAGCGCATCAGAGCACGTTAGAGCCTCTGCGCGGGCCGCCGCCAAACCGCCGCACCCGGCTCAGGCCACCCGGTCGCGGCCCGCCCACTTCGCCTCGCAGAGCGCCTTGTCCGCCGCATCCATGAGCTCGGCCGCGCTGTCCCGCTGCGAGCTCCACTCGGCCACGCCGATCGAAACGGTGCAGCCAAGGGCTTTCACCGCCTCGCGGATGCGCTCCGCTTCGCGCCGCGCCTGCACCGCGTCCGCCTCGCAAAGCCAGATGCCAAACTCGTCGCCGCCCCACCGCACCACCGCATCCACCGCGCGCACTTCGCCGACCAGCACTTTCGCCACTTCAACCAGCACCTTGTCGCCCCCGGCCGGACTGATCGCCTCGTTGATCGCCTTCATGCGATCCACATTCACCAACAAGGCCGCCAACGGCCGCTCGAACTGGCGCGCGCGCGTCACTTCGTTCTCCAGAATGCGCAGGCCTTCGCTCCGGTTGTAGAGGCCGGTCATCAAATCCCGCGTGGCCAGCCGGCTGAGTTCCAGCAAGGTCTCCTGCAAACGCAGCGCGTAGCGCAGCGAGCGCTCCAAGGCCCGCGGATTCACCTCGGATTTGATCAGGAAATCGAGTGCTCCCGCATCCATCGCCTGCACGTCCACGTCGCCGGTATTCACGTTCGTAAGAAAAATCACCGGCGTGTTCACCGCCTGCAAAGACGGCTCTCTCATCAAATCGAGTCCATCGCGGTCTCCGAGGTGAAAATCCAGCAGACACGCCACGTAGATTCCGCGCTCCAACTCCGCCAAACCCTCCTCATAGGTCCCCGCCCAGCGCAGCTCAAACTTCTCGCCGGTGAATTTGGCCATCATCGCTTCCATCAACCGCGCCTGGCCGCGCTCGTCGTCTATCAGAAGCACTTTGCGTTTATCATCCGCCATTGCGCGAGTTTTGCGCGGCGCGACCCTCGCGCAAGCTTCACCACGCCGTTATGGCCTACGTGGATACACTGGGTTATCCTTCCTTGCTTCTTACTCTCCCTGCACGCCGATCACGCTGATAACACGCTCTTCGCGCACGCCGACTTGCCAAGCCGCCCGACCGCGCCCACGTTCCCCGAACCATGCATTTCGACAATCTCCAAGCCGGTCTACAAGCTCCCCTCTCCCCTCGCGCCGACGACGATGATGACGACAACAAGGAGGACGACAAAGCCGACGCCGACGTGAAGAAGGACGCCGCCCCGCTCGCCGGCCGCATCCAGAACAAATTCATCAAGCAGCGGAAAATTTTCCTCTGGGGACCCGTCACCGACGCCTCCGCCAAAGACATCACCGAGAAACTGCTCTACCTCGAGGCCGACGCCCCCGGTAAAGAGATCTTTTTCTACATAAACACCCCCGGCGGCTCCATCACCGCCGGCATGGCCGTTTACGACACCATGCAGCTCATCTCCTCGCCCATCACCGTGATCGTCACCGGCATGGCCGCCTCCATGGGCTCCATCCTCCTCAGCGGCGCCCCCAAGGGCCGTCGCCTGCTCTTTCCCCACGCCCGCGTGTTGATCCACCAACCGCTCATCAGCGGCCGCTTCATCGGCCCAGCCACCGACATCAACATCCAGGCCCAGGAAATGGAAAAACTCCGCTCCGAGTTGAACGACATCCTCGCCCGCGCCTCCGGCCAGCCCATCGAGCGCATCAACCAGGACACCGACCGCGACTTCTACCTAAACGCCGAGGAAGCCATCGCCTACGGCCTCGCCGACAAGATCGTGGATAAACTCTGACCCGCATTCGATCACTCGGTCCGCCCCCGCCCCCACCAACCCCGGCCTCACCGCCGGGGTTTTTTTCGCCCCCCCGCGTCTCGTAACTTCGCCATCTGCCGCCCCGTCTTCCCTTGGGCCTCCCCATGCCGTCCCGAATTCTTCAACGTTTCCTACTCCCGGCTTCTATCCTCCTCATCCTGCTCTGGGGTCTCGCCCGCCTGCCGCCTTCCCGCGGCCCACTCCCGGACGAACCTGTCGCCGCAAGCGGCGGCGCCTCTCCCTCCCCATCCCCCTCCCCCGCCGGCGCGGCGGCGGACGATCCCCTCCCGCTCGCCCGAAACCCATCCCCGGCCGAGCTTTCCAGACTCCTGCACCTCAAGTTCAACCGCGCCCACGTCCGCCTCGATGAAGGCCTGCTCACCTTCCGCGACGCCGCCGCCTTGCAAAGCTTCCTCGCCCGTGCCCGCGCCGCCGGAGTCGAGGTCCTGGACCGTATTGACGCCCTTAATACCGCGCGTGTCCGCGTCAACGACTACGCCGCCTTCGCCCGGGAGCTCGCCGCCTCCACTGGCGACTACACCGCCGTCGCGTCCAACGCCATCCTCCCTCCGCCCACCCCGCCGGTCGAAGCCCGCAGCGCCCGCCTCTCCGAGCCCGTCGGCGAAAACCTGCTCGCCACCCTCGGGGTGCGTGCCGCCGATCCCGCCTGGGGGCGCGGCGTCACCATCGCCGTGCTCGACGGCGGCGTGCTCAACGACGCCGCCTTCGACTCCCGCCTGCGCCAGCTCGATGTCGGCTACGGCATCATCGGCGGCGGCACCGACGGCGCTCACGCCACGTCCGTCGCCGCCCTCGCCGCCGGCGCGTCGAGCGATGCCCGCGGCGTCGCGCCTTCCGCCGCCTTGCTCAGCATCCGCGTCACCGGTCCCGACGGCTCCGGCGACGTTTTCTCTGTCGCCCGGGGCATCTACGCCGCCGTGGACGCCGGCGCGCAGATCATCAATGTAAGCCTGGGCGGATACGCCACCTCGCAGGTGCTGGCCGATGCCGTGGACTACGCCCTTTCCGCCAATGTCGCCGTCGTCGCCGCCTCCGGCAACGATCAGGCCGCCCAGCTCGTCTGGCCCGCCGCCTACCCCGGAGTGGTCTCCGTCGGTGCGACCGACGCTCTGGGCAAGCAGGCCCTTTTCTCCAACTCCGGCGCCTCGCTCCAGCTCACCGCCCCCGGCTACGCCATCAAGACCGTGGGCGCCGGCGGCACCCGAATTTCGTTCAGCGGCACCTCGGCCAGCGCCCCCGTGGTCAGCGGCTCAATCGCTGCGCTGCTTTCGAGCAACCCGGGGCTCAACGCCCTCCAAGCCGCCGATCTGCTCGCCACCTACTCGACCGATTCCGGCCCCGCCGGCCCCGACCCCGACTACGGTCGCGGCACCGTCAACCTCGACCGCGCCCTGCGCCGAGCCGCCCCATCCAGCAAACCCTGATCGCTCAGCCCTGAAACGGCAGGGCTCCAGACGAAAGCGCTCCGCGCTTCCGCTACGGCGAAGCGGACTCTGCTCGCACCATTTGCCCACCGGAGATATAGAGTGCCCCGTTTCCGCGACATACAAATCCGGTTCCGATTTGTCCGCCATCCGTGTCAATCCGTGTGAATCCGTGGTTAAAAAATCCGCCATCCCTGTCTCCGTGGCGTAGTTCCCCCCTCTTTCCGTGGCAGCCGCAGTCGGATACCCTGGGCCGATTAAACCCGACCCCGCCAACCAACCAAACCAATCTCAAGCGCGGGGGTAGTTATACGACATCCCGCCGGACCGCTCCCTGCTTAATCGACCCATCCCTCTATGAAACCCGCCTTAGCCCTGCTCACCGTCCGTCTGCCGCTTGCCCTACTCACCGCCACTCTCTTCTGCCCGCTTCATGCCCAGGACGAACCCGCCGCGCCCGCCGCAACCGCCGCGCCCGCCAAACCCTTCGTGATCCCGCCGGATATCAACGGCCTTAAAACCATCGTCGCCGCACCCGACACCACCCGCCCTCTCCGGGTCGCACTCTACGACGGCCCCGGCTCCGGCGATGATGGCGTGGACAACGTCGAGGCCCGCGCCCGCCAGCTCGCCGGCACCACCGTCACCCGTCTCACCCCCGCCGAGATCGGCACCGCCGATCTTTCAGCTCGTTTCGATGTTGTCATGTTCTCCGGCGGCAGCGGCTCCGCGCAGTCCAAGGCCATCGGCGAGGCCGGCCGCGCCAACGTCCGCGAATTCGTCAAAAACGGCGGTGGCTACGTCGGCGTCTGCGCCGGTGCCTACCTCGCCTGCGCCGGCTACGATTGGGGTCTCGGCATCCTCGATGCCAAAACCGTATCCAGCAAATGGAGACGGGGCCGCGCCTTCCTCGACATCGAACTCACCCCCGCCGGCCGCGAGGTCTTCGGGCCCGTGGACGGCACCTTCAAGGTCCGCTACGCCAACGGCCCCGTCATCAAGCCGCTCAAGCGCGACGACATCCCTGACTACACCCCCGTCTCAACTTTCCGCACCGAGACCGCCGAGAACGGCACCCCCGCCGGCGTCCAGGTCGGCAGCCCGTCCCAGGTCATCGGCACCTTCGGCAAGGGCCGCGTTTTCATCTCCAGCCCGCACCCGGAAAACACCCCCGGCCTCGAAAACATGATCCCCCGCGCCTTGCTCTGGGCCGCCGCCAATCCCGCCAAGTAGGCCTCTCGCCGGCCCCGGTCCGCCCACCCCGCCGCCGCCGAGCCTCGCCTCCGGCGGCAATTTGGTTTAGCCCCGTCTCGATCCGAATGCCCCCCCGCCCGGCCACCCTTTCGTCGCTCCGCCTCACCATCCGCCTGCTCTTCGCCGGAGTGGTCGCGTTCGTCTGCGCCGTATCCGCCCAGCCCTACGTCGCCGGCCAGACTTACTTCGGGCGCAACAACTACATCGAATACCGCGCCGGCAACCTGCCGCTCATCCTCACCGCCGGCCACGGCGGTGACCTCGTGCCGTCCGAGATTCCCGACCGCACCACCGGCACCACCGTCACCGATACCAACACCGAGGAGCTCGCCATCGCCATCGCCAACGCGATGTTCACCCGCACCGGCCTCCGGCCGCACCTCATCATCTGCCACCTGAAGCGCACCAAGCTCGACGCCAACCGCGAGATCGTCGAGGCCGCCCAGGGCAACGTCTTCGCCGAGCAGGCATGGACCGAATACCGCGACTTCATCCTCGCCGCCCGCTCCGCCGCCGAGTCCGCCTTCGGTTTCGGCTTCCTCGTGGATATCCACGGCCACGGTCACACCGTTCAACGCCTCGAACTCGGCTACGGCTACGGCGCGACCGAACTCAACCTCTCCGACGCCGCCCTCGAAAGCCCCGGCTACGCCTGGATGGGCACTCTCCGCACCACCGCCTTGCGCCGCCCGGGCGTGCCTTTTTCAACCCTGCTGCGCGGCAACCGCAGCTTTGGCGACATCATGAACCTGCGCGGTTTCGACTCCTGGCCCTCGCCCGAGTTTCCCGCGCCCGGCAACGAGCCGTTTTTCAACGGCGGCTACACCGTCCAGACCCACACCTGCCTCACCGACAACGGCGCCATCAACGGCGTCCAGATCGAGAGCAACTTCACCGGCGTGCGCGATAGCTCCACCAACCGCGCCACCTTCGCCGAGGCCTTCCTCCGCGTGCTCCAGCCGTATCTCTACGACAACTACGGCTACTCCATCGGCACCCTTTCGCTCACCGCCATCACCCCTCCCGCCACCACCGTGCTCACCCGCGGCGGCCCCGCCCTCACCGTCACCGTCAACCGCACCGGCTTCCTCGGCGTCTCCACCACCATCGCCCTTTCCTTCTCCGGCACCGCC
>JAIYBI010000296.1 GCA_027488595.1 Opitutaceae bacterium
CGATGCGGCCGGCCAGCTCACAAGTTTTCCACTCACGCTCGACACCTTTCCCGCCACCACCTTCACGGCCGAGTATCCGGCCGGCGTGGTCAACTACGAGGGCGCGAAAGACCTCCCGCTGCGCGTCACCCTGGAGGGCATCGCTCCCTTCGTGCCGCTCGACACCGCGGCCTCCGGCATCCCGGCCACGTTCTTGCGCATCACGGTGAAAAACACTGGCGGCCAGCCGGTCGTAGGCGACGTGCTGGGCTGGTTGCAAAATGGCGTGGCCCACCTCTCCGGCCTGAGCGCCGAGGAGGGCGCCCGCACCGCGACCGTGCGCACCCCGCCCGGCGCCCTCGCGGTGGAGTTTGCCGCTGCTCCGTCCGCCGCCTCGCTGGCCGACACTGCGCAGCCGCTTCCGCCCGTCTTGCTGGCCAATTTTGAAACCACCGACTACATGGGTTGGCGTGCGGACGGACAGGCCTTTGGCATCGGTCCGGCGGCGTTCAAATCCCTTCCCGGCGGCGGACCAAAGGGCCGCGCGGGCGAGGCCTGCGCAAGCTCGCTCAACACCGGCCCCGCCGCGACTGGCACGCTGCAATCACCGGAATTCACGCTCGAGCGCAACACGCTGCGCTTCCTGCTCTCCGGCCAGCAGGACAAAGAAAACCTTCGCGTCGAACTGCGCAGCGGCGACGAGATACTCTACTCCGTGTATCCACGAAGGACTGACACACTCACCCCTGTGCTTTGGGATCTGCGGCCGCACGCTGGCAAGAAAGCACGCCTCGTCGTGACCGACGCTTCGCACACCTCCGGGCTGATTTTTGATCAGGCGGAGATGTTTGACCAAAAACTCGCGCCTCTCGCGCAACGACCCGACTTCGGCACGATGGCGCTGGTCCTGCTGGCACCCGCCGCCGACGCGCTTGCCCAGCCTTCGGTTGACGGTGATCTCGCCGCCGGCGCGGTCCCTGTCGCCGCCGCCCCCACCCGTCCTTTCGATCAAAACCAGGTTGGCGCACTCACCGCACCCTTCCGCCTCGAACCGGGCGAGACGCGCAGCTTTACCTTCGCCGTCGCCTGGCACTTCCCGAATTTTGAGTTGAACGACTGGGGTAAACTCCAGGGCACGGGTCGCTGGTATGCCACGCAATATGCCTCCGTCTCCGCCGTGGTGGACAAGCTCGCCTCCGATGGCCCAGACCTCGTCGCCGCGATAGACCTGTGGCGGCAAACCTACTATGATTCCACCCTGCCGCGCTGGTTGCTCGACCGCTCGATCGCCAACCTCTCCGCCCTAGCCACCGCCACCTGTTTTCGCTTCGCGGACGGCCGGTTCTACGGCTTCGAGGGCGTGTATTCGTTCCCCGGCACCTGCAACCACGTCTGGCACTATGACGAGGGCGCGGGGCGGCTTTTCCCGGAGCTGGAAAAATCCCTGCGCACGCAGGCCGACTTCGTTCCAGCCGTGGGCATCAAGTCCGACGGCAGCATCGCCATGCGCATTGACGGCCGCCCCGGCTCGCGTGATCCGCTGCCAGAGCGCCCAATCCTCTTCGGCTGGGGCTATGGACACTGGGCCTCGATTGACGGTCAAAGCGGCCTGCTCTTGCGCGCCTACCGCACGCACCTGCTCGAGACCGACGACAGTTTTGTCAAAAACTACTGGCCGCAAATCCGTCTGGCCGCCCGCTGGCTGATCGCGCAGGACAGCGACGGCGACGGCCTGCCTGATCGGGTAACCCATCACACGCTCGATGAGGATATCGCCGGCCCGAGTCCGTGGATTTCCAGCCTCACCCTCGCGGCACTCACCGCTGTGGAAAAGATGGCGCGCATCGCCGGCGACACCGATTTCGCCAAGGTTTGCCAGGAGCAGGTCGCACTGGGCCGGAAAAACTTCGTGCCCATGCTTTGGAACGGCGAGCGCTTCATCCACCACTCGCCCGAATCGGAGAAATGGCGCCCCGGCTCCTATGATGGCAGCCACATTGACCAGGTCCTTGGCCAGCAATGGGCATGGCGCACCGGGCTCGGCCGCATCGTGCCTGAAAAGGAAACGCGTGCCGCTCTCGCCTCGATCTTTCGCCACAACTTCATGACCGACGTCGGCCCCTACTACGCCCTGCCGGTGAACAAGCCCAGCCGCCCCTTCGCCAAGGCGGGCACGGCCGGCACGCTCATGGCGACCTGGCCCGAGGGCTCGTATCGCCCGGATGGCAAACGCCCTGATCACCCTTGGAACTCCGGTCATCACTTTCACCAAGGCTTCTACAACGAGACAATGTCGGGCTTTGAGCACACCTTTGCATCCCACCTCATCTACGAAGGCATGGTGGCCGAGGGCCTGACCGTGGCCCGCGCGGTGCACGACCGCCACCAGCCCTCGAGCCCCATGAAGGCCAACCCATTTAACGAGCCCGAGGCCGGCAACCACTACGCCCGCGCCATGGCCAGCTACGCCACCTTCCTCGCGTGCGGAGGTTTTGAATACAACAGCCCCGCTGGCGTGATCGGGTTCGCCCCGCGCCTGCAGGCCGACGATTTCAAGACCGCCTTCACCGCCGCCCGTGGCTGGGGCTCCTATCAACAGCGAATCGTGAACGGCCAGTTGGACGCCGCCGTCTCGGTAAAACGCGGCACGGTGACGCTCACCACGGTCAAGCTCGCCGTGCCCGATCCCGTCCGCGCGGTGCGCCAGGTCACGGTCGCGGTCGCGGGCCGCCCGCTGGACGCCCGCCACGAGGTGCTCGACGGCACCGTGAGCATTTTCCTCTCCCGGCCGCTCGTCCTCGACGCCGGCCAAGAACTCACCGTCAGCATCATCCCCTAAACCACCCGACCACACCATGAAATCGCTCCGCCCCCGCCTGCTCCCATTGCTTGCAATCTTCCTGCTGCCGCTGTGCGCGGCGCTCCCCGTGTTCGCGGATGCGCCCGCCGCTTGGCGCGAGAAACTCAACGAGCGCCTGCCCCTTTTCGGCCATCGCAACTGGATCTGCATCGTGGATGCGGCCTACCCGGCGCAGACCAGCCCCGGCGTCGAGACACTCGTCACCGGCGCCGACCAACTCACGGTGGTGCGCGAAGTGTTGGCCGCGCTCGGTCAGGCGACGCACGTCAAACCGGTGGCGATGATTGATGCCGAGCTGCCCTTCGTTACCGAGGCCGCCGCGCCTGGAATCGGTGTTTACCGCCGCGAGCTCGACCAACTCTTGAACGGCACCCTCGTGGAGCGCACGCCGCACGAAACCATCATCCGCGACTTGGATCGCGCTGGCTCGCTGGTGCGCGTGCTCGTGCTCAAAACCAATCTCACGCTGCCCTACACGTCCGTGTTCCTGCGCCTCGAATGCGGCTACTGGACGGCGGAGAAAGAGGCCGCATTGCGGGCCGCGCTGCGCGCCCCGTGAGCGCTCACTTCGAAGCCGGTTGGGTAGCCTCATCTGGTAAGTCGGATTCAGTGTAGCGGAACGGCGGAGCCGCTTCGCGTCTGTCGCGGCACCTGAATGAAAGCGCTCCGCGCTTCCGCTACACTGGCGGAGCACTGCGCGCACAAACGATCGGCCTGATCCCGTCGGATTTACGCCGCAGTCAGGTCGGTCAAGTAGGGTTAAGCCCCATAGGAAGAAACCTGAGCCAGGCCTAAGGTCGGGACAGCACTCCCCTGCCCGCCAACCGCGCCAACGCCATGAAAGACCATATCTACAAACACATCGAACTCACCGGCACCTCCACCGTTTCCATCGAGGACGCCGTCAACAAAGCCATCAAACGCGCGCACAAAACGCTCAAAAACCTGAGCTGGTTTCAGATCGTGGAGACTCGCGGCCACATTGGCGCAGGCGCGGTCCAGCAATGGCAGGTCACGATCAAAATCGGCTTCGCCTTGGAGAGCTGATCCCATTTTTATCCAGCTCGGAGATTTTAGGTAGCGGGTAGCGCCATGCGACCCGTGCTTGAAAATCGGGTCGCATGGCGCTCCCAGCTACACTGAATCTCAGGCCGATCTGGCGTGCGCAGGGAAACACCGCCGCGCGCGGCCTACGGCGCGCTCCACTCGCGCAGTAGTTTCTGGGCGCCCGCCTGATCGGGCTGCTGCCGCAGGACTTCGCGCACGGCCAGCAATGCAACCGAGTTCCGCCCTTCGCCGCGCCAGACATTCGCCTGTTCGAGCACCCGCGCGATTCCAGCGGGCCGGCTTCGCAGATAGGTGCGCAGGTTGAGCTGCAGCAAGGACAGGTCATCCACCTGAACCGCCAGCAACACCTCGCGCCATTCCAGCTCAGGCAAGGCGGCGCCGAGCCAGGCGGGCTCGGCCTTTCGCACTGCGCGCACCAGCTTCAATGCCTCGCCGGCCCGGGCGGGGGCGGCGAGGGAATCAAGGGTTTTGAAAAAATCCGCCGACGACGCAGGCACCACGGTGGCGCTGGCCGCCGGTGAGAGTTCGCCAGCCGAAACGACGGCTCGCGCCTCGCCCGCCGGCACGGCCTCGTCCGCAGCATCGGCCGGACTCCACTCGGCCAGCAGACGGACGGCGAGAGGGTGCGCCGGGCGCGCCTTCAAAACCTCGCGCAAGGTCAGCACGGCGGCGGGCTTCTTTTGCGCGGCAAACCACGTCTGGGCCTGCGCCACCGCCCGCTCGATCTGGGGGGCGGTAGGCGCACGCAGCGCGGAACGCAAATTCAGTTGGAGCAGCGGCAAATCATCCGTGTCGGCGGCGAGCAGCACCTCGCGCCAATCAAGGTCGGGCTGCGCATCCCGCAACCACGCGGGGGCGACCTTGCGCGCGGCGCGGGCGAGGTTCAGCGCATCGGCCGTGCGACCGGCCTGCGCAAGGGCATCGAGCGCGATAAAGAAGGACTTGGCGTCGGCCGGCACCTTGGGGTCGGCGCCGGCGACGGGTGTCTGCTCCGCGAGGGCGCGGGCCGCGAGGATGTTCTGCTCCGCCAGCTTGGGCGTGAGCGCGGCCCGCTGCATCGCGATGTAGCGGCTGGTGGGGTAGTAACCCTCCGCGAGCGTGAGCACCTCCAGAGCGGCCTCGTAGCGCTCGGCGCGGGCGAGGGCGTCCACGATTTGCTCGTAGAGATTCATCGCGACCCAGCCGCCCGTGATGGTGTTGGCGAGGGTGTTCTCCGCCCCCTTGAGCGGCTGGGAACAGGCCGCGATCAGGGCCTTGGCTACCCGATGCAGCGCCTGCATTCGGGGCGCGACGTTCGGGTAAAGCGCATCGAGCCGGGCGCTGCTCGCCTCCGCCTCGGCCCAGGCCTGGCGATGGATCTGCTCCATTATGCGGGCAAAAATGACGGTCTGCGGATTCTGATTCGACTCGGTGACGAGCTGCTCGAGCCGGGCGAGCACGGTATCGTTACCCGTCTTGCTGATGGCCTCGGCCCACTCGCCGTAAGCGGCGGGCTGATGCGCGAAGCGGATCACGCTGATATCGAGCAAATCGAGCGCCTCCTGCGTCTGGCCGAGACGCAGGCTCTCCGAAAGGGCGAGCCCGATGTGGGCGGGGTTTTCCGGATAGAGGCTGCGCAGCCGGAGGATGGCGGCCTTCAACTCGGGGGCCTTGCCGGCGGCGCGGTAAACCCGCACTGCAGTCGTGAGCGCCTGCTCGGCGTCGGGCATGGCAGCGAGCCACACCTTCAACTCGGTCTCGGCGGCGGCTAGGTCGCCCCGCACGAGGCCCTGCGCGACCTTGGCCATCTGGAGAAAAGCGACATCATCCGGCTGGTATTTTTCGATCAAAGCCACCGCCTCGTCGGTGCGATCGAGCTGAAGCAGAGTTTTGACCTTAATGCCATCGAGATAGCGCGCATCACGCCCATCGGCACGGTCGTTCGCGGCGAGGGCGGCGCGGCCGCGGTCGCAGAACGAAATGAGAAACTCGGGGTTGTCCGACGGCTCGATGAGGGAGACGGCCTTCTTGATGTAATCGCTGCCCGGGTAGGCATGGTTGAAGGCGTTGATCAGGGTTTTCTCCGCCTCCACGCGGATGCGGAACAGGATGTAGATCGAAGCGAGTTGAAGGCGGGCCTTGGAGTCGTCGGGGTAGCGGGCCAGGCCGGAGCGCAGGAAGGCAAACGCGGAGCGGATGTTGCCGTTTTTCAAATCCGCCTCGGCCTGATCGAGATTGGCCTTGCCTCGCAGGGTGTCGAACTGCGACCAGCGCCACGGCAACACCAAGTCGGAGTAAGTGATGCGGTTAAAAGGCTTTTTCTCATACCAGTTGGCCAGACCTGCCGCGCCGCCGAAGTAGGTGACCAGCGCCAAAGTGACGAACCAGAGCAAAAGCCCCCGCACGCTGATAAGCACCGCCAGCGGATAGACATTGGATCGCTTAACCGGGACGTAATATTTGCCCGTGACCGGGGATTTCGCACGGCGAAAAAAGCAAAACACCCAGAGAAACCAACGGGCCGGGGCATCCGGAGCACAGCCCCAGGAAAATTGAATACGAGCGGGATTTACGGCTTTACGGTCGGTCACGGGTGAAAAGGGAAGGCAGCAAAAGGATTAACGATGAGGCTTGGAGTGAAAGCCGAATCCGTCGAGCAGGCTTGTATTACGAATAGGTGACGAAAGCCGCGTGCTTCGGCGAAGGATCATTCTCCGGCGGGCGCATTCTCCGAGTAGCGGGGAGCACCAGCGACCCGTTCCGCAAACTCTCCCTCCAAAACGTCGCGCAAGCGCAGGGCACTTTCGTCCGTCGTCCCCCCGGCGCCTCGACTCTGCTGCCTTCTATCCGGTTCGTATCTGCGTAATCTGCGGTTAGAGCATTTTAACCGGAAGTGTAGCCGCAAAAGAACGCGGAGAACGCAAAAAACATACCAACGGAAAAGCTTTTCTTTGTGCTCCTTGCGTTCTTTCGCGGCAAAAAATCCGTTGGTTGAATTTCAGCTATAGTTTTTAAGAAAATGCTCTAATCCGTGTTTATCTGTATCCATCCGTGGTGAACTTAATCTCGTCTAGCGCCTCTCAAAGTCCAAAATCATAGGCCAATTCCGAGAAGTCACTGCGAAAATTTCACCCTAACGTGACTCAATCGCCGCCGAAAAGTCGCACGATTGGAATATGTTCGTCACTCATGCAAGAGCGCGAAGACTTCAAAACCCTATTCTGCCGTCACTACGACGTAAAACCCGAGGATTTCGCGAGAGAAGTGCTTAAACTCTCCGTTTACACACACGCCCGCTGGACTATCTGGATTTTTTCAAATCTCTCCGAGCACTACCTGAAAGCCGACTACGACTTTATAGATAGCGTATCGCGCATCAGAAAGTTCCGCGAATACGAACAGACCGTAGTGGAGTTCTTCGACCACCCGATGAACCAAAACAACCTCTTCCGCCAGTGGTTCCTCATCCGCGTGAGTTCTGCCCGACTCCGCCGACTGGTGCGCGAAGTGTTGCAGACTCAAGCAGGCCGAATCGCGTCAACTCACGCTAGGTCCTCGATAACCTCGGTGGATTTCCCCGCCGACGCGGAGTCTGCCCACCTTCAATTGGAGAAATCAGAGACGAATCAAAGCGACGAATCCGTTACGATTCGATGCCGAAAAGGTTACGAATGTGACAGGGGAGTGATACTTCCGTGAGGCGCAGTTTTTCGATTGCGAGCTCTGTTCTCCAACCATGGAAGTCCTCAATCATGGTAAACCCGAGATCAAAGAAATTTCAAGCCGCGTCACTCGTCCTGTGGTCCGCATGCAGCGCTCTGCTCGTCCAGAATCAAGTAGCTGCGCAGGTTCAGACCCCTGCGAAAACGGAAAGTTCCACTCAGACTGAAGTGAAACCATCTGCGACGCCGACTGCCCCGGCTGAAGAAGTTGTCACCCTCGATGCTTTTTCGGTCGAAGCCGAGCAACTCAAGAACTCAGCAGCAGGTTTATCAACTCTGCGCAATCAATCCGCCGCGTCGATTGATGCAATCAGCTCCGTGGACTTCGGTAAGTTTTCCGGAGCCGATGTCGGCGACATTATGATCCGGGTTCCCGGGGTATCGGTCAGCACCGGAAAATTCGCGGTGATTCGAGGCTTAAGCGAACGATACAGCCCGACATTGATGGACGGGGTTGTAATGCCGAGTCCCGACGCCGAAAAACAGACACCGCCTACTGATATATTTCCAGCCAAACTGCTCGATGCAATCGTAGTGCATAAGACCTATCAACCCGACCTACCCAGCTTCGCCGCTGGCGGAGCATTGGACTTGAGGACTAGCCCTATGCCAACGCAAAGAAGCGGAGGCTATTCCTTCGGGATTCGGTTTGAGGCCGATACCTTTAAAAAGAATACCCATCTTGGTTATGATACCGACGGTTCGGGTGATTTCATCGCGGACGGCAAGGGAAGCCGCGAATCGGCCCCCTCGCTGATCGCAAACCAACTCGTAACCAAACCGAGCCCGATGCTCGGTCAGTTCGAAAATCTTCCACCTGGCTACAAGGCTGGCTTTAACTACTCAGACCTTGTGAATCTGCCGCGAGAGCAGCAGATTGGATTCAATATTGTCTTATCATACGACAGTGACAACGAGTCTACAGAAGGTGAACAGACAAGGAAACGCCTGGCTCCCCTTGCCGACCTCGACGACGGCAAACTAGATACCAACGCGGGAAGTAAACAATTTTTCCGTTCGGAGGACACCGTTCTTCTCGGCGGCTTAGTAAGCGTAGGCTACAAGCCGAGTGAAAATCACCTGATCGGAGCCAAGGTTTTTGCCTCCAAATCCTCAATCAACGAGATCCAACATAGCTTTAACTTCAGTGACGCGTCAGGTCTGGGTCCCATTGAAGTCTTTCCCTTGTTCGATGGTTTCACGCATAATATCTACGAAATCAACTACCGTGAGCGCTTGCTCATGAACATGGATTTATCTGGCGAACACCAGTTTGGAGACAAGGATAACGGAACCAAAGTAGAGTGGCGGGTCGGGTATGTTACTGCCACAGAAGACCAGCCGGACTCAAAGACCTTCGCTCTCGTGCAAGATAATGCGGGATTTAAATATGCGCCCGGCACCTACTTCATCCCGAGCGGTATCGACTATCGCGGCGGCTACACGCGAGTCTGGCGGGAAACCGAAGAGATAACACGCACCTATCGTCTCTCGGCCGAAAAGCCAGTGGAGATTGCACTGGAAAACAAAGTGATCTTTAAACTCGGAACTCAAGCCGACTATACAAAACGAAGCTATGATGAGGTTCAGGTTGATGGATGGCAACTTGGAGAAGTCGCCGTTACGGATCCTCAAACGTCAAATAGTGCGATTGTTGGCAACGTGCATAATCCGATTTCAGCCAAGGCCGACGCCTCTCGCGACGTCGAGGCCTTATTCGCGTCCATTACCATTCCAGTGACGGACAAGATCAAAATAATCCCCGGAGCAAGAATCGAGAACCTAAGCATTGAGTCCACTGGCAGCGGCTTCCTTGGAAACGTCGATTCGAAACAATTCTACAACGACAACCTTGCACTTTTCCCGGGAGTAAATCCAAACAATCCGACCTCAAACATTGATTTACAAGGGGAGATTTATCCAAGCTATTTGATTAGCTATGAACCCATAAAGAAGCTGATATTCAAGGCCTCGTATTCCGAGACCTTGGCTAGACCGTCTCTTCGCGAACTGGGTTCATACTTTACGAAATCCGTAGCGGATGATGCTTACTTCCACGGTAATGCCGGACTGACGCCTTCCCCGGTGCAGAGTATTGATCTACGAGTCGAGAAGTTTTTTGAAGGCGCTGATTTGGTCGCCTTTAGCATATTCTCCAAGAAAATTGAGAACCCAATCGAGCGCTCTCGCGTTACCCTGAGCAACTACAGCGGTTTAGTAGAGACGGTGTTCAATAATCCTGACACTGCCGACCTCAAGGGCATCGAAGTCGAAATCCGAAAAAATTTGGGCTTTCTCTTTGAACCCGCCAAGCGCGTAAATGTGGGCGGTAACTTTACCTATATTGATGCCGAGGTGGGGCTCTTGCCGGGCGAAAGAAATGCACTTTCTCCCTTCTACAGCTCGGGCGGACCGGACACCCGTCAACTCTACGATCAACCTGAGTGGCTGGGGAATGCAGACGTGTCCATTGATGTTCCGGAAGTATACTCAACGTTCATACTCACTTACCGTATCACCAGTCCTGTCTTGGTCTCAGCTCCGGCGGATGCGGCCTTTGCGAGATACCGAGATGGCTACGAGCAACTCGACGGCGCGATTGCGAGTTCATTTGGTTCCTGGAAAGTTAAATTTCAGGTCAGTAACATTTTTGAAAGCAGCAGCAATCAGATCTACGACCCCACGCAGACTGCGGGCCGCATTCAATATTCGAGCGAGACCAACAGCCGGTCCTACTCAGTAACCGTTTCTCGGAGCTTCTAAACTCCCTACTCCTTTTCGAAGTGTCGAAACCACTTCGGATTACTAAAACACATGAAAACAAAACTCCTTACACTAGCGGGTGTGGCTTGCGCCATTGCCCTTCCCGTCGCACAAGCGGCGATCGTTCAAGTCACAGCGGATATTACCACCAACACCACTTGGGTGAGCACCAACGAATACGTGTTAACGAAAGTTATCTACGTGAACAGTGGCGCGACCCTCACCATCCAGCCCGGCACCATCATCCGCGGCGAAATGATGACCACCGCAACTTCTTTTGACCCAGGCACTCTGGTAGTGACCCGCTTCGGCAAGATCAATGCCCAAGGCACCGCCGCCAATCCGATCATCATGACCTCTGCGGCCACCGATTCCAACGGCGACGGTGCGCCCGATGGGACCCACGCTGCAGTTGGCTATCACAGCGGCGTTGATTTCAACAGCAACGGGACGGCCGACTACATGGAAGGAACTCCTTTTTGGGATGCCTCGCCCAAGACCAGCCCCCGCCCAGCTTTTGCTGTCGACGTAAACGGCACTGCAATCAACGTTTCAACTGCTCCCTTCACTCGTCTTTGGGGCGGCTTCATTGTAATGGGTAACGCCCCGACCAACACGGATGCCGATGCCACTACTGCTGGCGTTCAGCTTCGCGCCGTTGAGGGCCTCAACCCATCGACCACCCAGCCTTTGGATAATATCTACGGCGGCCACGAGCCCATGGACAACTCCGGTGTTCTTCGCTATATCTCTTCGCGCTACGCTGGTGGCTCGCTCAACGCAAACAATGACTTGAACGGAATCACCCTGGCTGGCGTCGGTCGCGGCACCACCGTGCAATACCTCGAGTCCTTCAACTCGGGCGACGATGGTATCGAGATCTTTGGCGGCAGCTTTGATGCCTCCTATTTCACTATCGTTTCCCCTGCCGACGACGGCCTCGACATTGACGAGGGCTACGCTGGCAACATCCAGTTCGTGCTTATCATCGGTGGCAACAACACGGATAACTTGGCCGAATGGGACAGCTTCGAGAACCTCCCTGGCGTCGCCAACGGTTCCAACACCCTCGGTTATCCCCGTGGTAGCTGGTCAGTCTACAACGCCACCCTCATCGGTCACCCGACGGGCGCGTCCGCCAATCTCGGCGTCGACCGCAAAGACGACTGCCAAGCCAATCTCTTCAACTCCATCATCGTTGACACGAAGGGAACCGGCCTGCGCTTCCAGAACGGTCAGACTGTTTCCGGATTAGGCACCACTGGACCAGTCCGTGACGGTAATGCCAAAAACTCCGGCCTGACGCTCTTCCGCATCGCTGGAAATACCTCCAGCTTCGCCACCGCAAACGGAACCCAGGCGCTGACATCTGGCGATCTCCTTGGCGCGACAAAATACGTGAACACCACCGGCGGCAACATCACGTTCTCCGGCAAGATCGATCTCATCGTTCGCGGTGATACCGATACCGTTCGCACGACTGATACTGACGTCGTGGCGAGCTCCATCTACTTTGGCAGCGTGCAGAACCGCATCGCCAATCCTGGTTTCGCGACATTCGTCCGCGGCTCCTACTTCGGCGGCACCGGCACCAGCTTAATCAATCCGGTTGCCCTGCAGACCGGCGCTGGCGGCGTTGCAAACGCAGTCAGTAACATCAGCAACTCCATTGCCGCCTATCCTACTGGCGGTGGTCTCACCGCTGTCACGTATCGTGGTGCTTTTGCCACCTCGAAGACCGCGCCCCTTTGGACGACGGGCTGGACCGCTGCAAACGCGATCGGCATTCTACCAAACACTGGAACTACTCCGTAATTGTAGACACTCTTTTTACAGAGTCCTAACATCATAAAATAACATAATGAATACCAAATACATCATCGCCGCAGTCGTCGGCCTGTCCTCACTCAGCTCCGTTAACGCCCAAACCCTTATCGCCGGGTGGGATTTCTCCGAACAGGAGGTTCAAGATGCAGTTTATGTTGGCGGCGTCCCTGTAGGGACCATAGGTGCCAACTTCACCGATACCACTCCCAATGGAACAGGTGCTGCCGCCCGCGGTATGCTCTACTTCGACGGGACCCAGGGCTCTAGTCTTTGGGATGGTGAGATTTCGTCCGGTCAAGTGGCGGCATTCGTCGGCACAGCCTCGATCAACACCACGATCAACACCACTCGTCGCACGACGCTTGCGCCTGCAAATGCGCCTGTGTTCGGTGTCAACTTCGACTCGAACTTAGGTGGATTAGCTTTAGGCTTTAATCCTGTCGTGGGCAGCCGTGATACGCTCGTTATCGGTCTTAATACGACCGGTTATGAAACGGTGATCATGTCTTTCGCGCAGGCGATTGACAGCGGCACCTCTGCGACCATCTCCTGGTCGTATAAAATCGGCGCTGGTGGCTCACTGGTCTCGACCGGCGTTTCTACCACGTTCAACTCCACGACGTTTTCGACCTCTACGGTGAATCTGTCTGCCATCACTGCGGTTAACAATGTGAACAACCTGTTCTTGGTGGGAACCTTCACTGCCGACACCTTGGGCGCAGGCCTCGCTGGTTTCGACAACATCCAGGTTACGGGCGTCGCTGCGATCCCTGAGCCCTCCAGCTACGCCGCCCTCGCGGGCGTCGCTGCGCTTGGCTTGGTTGCCGCCCGTCGCCGTCGCTCCGCCAAGTAAGCCCTTGCTCACTAACCAAGGTGCCTGCCGGCCTTGGTAGAGAGCATACCATTCAAGCCGCCGTCGCTCACGCGACGGCGGCTTTTTTGTGTCCCTTTGTCGCGCACTTGAGGGAGGTATTATACCAGTTCCCCAAAGCTTTCAGACCTTATCGCGAAGACGCCAAGATCGAGCCGAAGATCGCAAAGTTCTTTAATTCATTTACTTCGCGATCTTCTCGGTTCTTCGCGTCTTCGCGTTAAGAATCTGAATGGTTCGGCCATTTGGTATCATTCAGGACGGACGCACCTGCAACGGAGTGGCTCCGCCATTCCGCTACGATAACCCACCGCGAAGGCTCTCGCGGGAGAGTAACCCCGACCGGCGCTCTGACCTCGGTCACTGCAAATCCTGCGGCACCGCCAGACGCTCAGGCTTGCTTGCAGCAGCTGTCCCGACCTCTGCGCCCACAGTCTCGTGAGAGTCCACCGGCGTCGCCGTCAGAGGGTAGCGGAAGGTGTGGCCTTCGTAGTTTTTAAAAACGATCTCGGTGTCGGTGATTTTCTCCACGTAGTCCGGATTCACCGCTCTTGGATCAAACCAGACTCACTCGGCTATCTCCACTAGCCTCTCACCATTCTCGAAAAGCGCGCGAATCGAATGTATATGTTTGGAAAGAATGATCTTTAAAAAATCGTTCGAGGTGTTGCCACAGGTAAGCCAGATGATTGAAGGCGGAGCACCCAGACGTTCTTGAAGATTCACAAAATCAATGTCTTTTGTCATAATGATGGCGTTGTTCGCCCGCGCTGCATGAAAAATCTCATGGTCGTCGGCATCGCGTAAACCATGCTCTTTAAGCGTGCTGGCATCTATCTTGAGCTCGGATCTCAGCCAAACCGCGATTTTTGGAGAAAGATGGGCATCAACCCAAATCTTCATGCGACAAGAACGGGGTGATCAAGGCGATTCTTCGCATAACCAATAGCCGCAGTAACATCTGCAAGTTCAAGGTCGGGCAGCTCATCAACTATTTGCGCCGGGGAGAGCCCAGCTTGGAGTAAATCCAGCACATCTGAGACTCGAATACGCATTCCCCGTATGCATGGCCTTCCGCCACACTGCTTCGGGTTAACGGTAATTCGAGGGTCAGATTTCATACTTCGAGTGAAGCGATCTCCGAATCGCAAGCCAAGGTTTTTTGGTCCGCTCAGGGCACTATCACGGGAGCAAGGGAACAAGTCGAAGCCATCGTTCAAGCCCTATGCAAAATCCTGCGGGACCGCCAGCCGCCTCGGTTGTTCTGCATTCGCCAAGTCGCAATCGACCCCAGTCGGAACCGGCGTCGCCGTCAGAGGATAGCGGAAGGTGTGGCCTTCGTAGTTTTTAAAAACGATCTCGGTATCGGTGATTTTCTCCACGTAGTCCGGGTTCACCGGGACCTTGCCGCCACCACCGGGCGCATCAATCACGTATTGGGGAATCGCGTATCCCGTGGTGTGCCCGCGCAGGGACTGTATAATCTCCAATCCTTTTCGCACATCCACTTTGAAGTGCGACCCGCCGGTGATGAGGTCCATCTGGTAGAGGTAGTAGGGCCGCACTCGCATCCGCAGCAGGCGATGCACCAGCGCCTTCATCACTTCAGCGTCATCGTTCACACCGCGCAGCAGCACACTTTGATTTCCCAAGGGCACACCGGCGAAGCTCAGCCGATCACAAGCCGCCTTAAGCTCGGCCGTCGCCTCTCGGGGGTGGTTCACGTGAATGCTCATCCAGATGGGACCATGTTTCTTAAAAATCTCGCACAGCTCGGGTGTGATCCGCTGGGGCAAAAACACCGGGATGCGCGACCCGATGCGAATAAACTCCACGTGCGGAATCGCCCGCAGGCGTCCGAGCAGGTGGTCGAGTTTGCGATCGCTCAAAAGCAGCGGGTCGCCGCCTGAGAGCAGCACGTCGCGCACCTCCGGGTGCGACTCGATGTAGCGCAGGCCTTGCTCGTATTCGGGGTGAAAATTGTAGTCCTGCGCGTTCGAAACCAGCCGGCTGCGGGTGCAATACCGGCAATACGCCGCGCACCGGTCCGTCACCAAAAACAGCACGCGGTCCGGGTAACGATGCACCAGGCCCGGCACCGGCGAATGCTCGTCTTCACCGAGCGAATCCAGCATCTCTTCGGCATGGAGCTGGGTCTCGCCCGCGCGCGGAATCATTTGCAGGCGGATCGGGCAGTTCGGGTCGTCGCGGTCAATCAGGTTAAAGAAATACGGGGTGATCGCCAGCGCCAGTTTCTGACTGGCGAAGAGCACGCCGGCGCGCTCGTCGGCCGTGAGGGTCATGAAGCGCTCCAGATCCTCCAGCTTGGTGAGGCGGTTCTTCAACTGCCATGTCCAGTCGTTCCAGTCGCTTGCGGGCACGTGCTGCCAGAGCCCCTGGCCCTCGAACCAAACGCTGCGGTCTTCGGTGTAACCCATTATCAGGCCAAGTTGAATATCGCACCCGTGCTGTCAAACTGGCGGTTGCTTTCACGCGCCCGAACTCGATCTGCCGGCTACCCCGCCGCCTCGACTTCGGCCAGCGCCACAAGCTCCTCCAACAAGGGAAAAACGCGTTCCGCCCGCTGCATGGACTTGGTCGAG
Organism: Opitutaceae bacterium; assembly: GCA_027488595.1. GTDB lineage: Bacteria > Verrucomicrobiota > Verrucomicrobiia > Opitutales > Opitutaceae > IMCC26134_A. The sequence continues at coordinate 15,673 of JAIYBI010000296.1, forward strand.
ATGCCACCCTGCTCCACGTATTTCGCACGGCCGTCCTTCACCTCGATTTTCAGCGAGCGACCGCCCAGATTCGCCACTTCGTCAATCCGGGTGCGGATCTCGGGCAACAAAGCCGCCGCCACAAACTCAGCGCGGTTCGAGCGCACGAACCAGCGGGCATCGAAAGCCGAGTCGCCCACTTCGATTTCCTTCGTGCCAAACCACTCCGAAATCTTGGTCCCGAAGCCCTGCCGCACCAACGACAGCTCCAGCCGGCCGGGCACGCCTTTCACCACCACCGCCAGCCAGGTCGTGCGCGACTTGCCCGAGCCGGTCGTGAATGTGCTCACCTCCACCCGCCGCCCCGCCCGCGTCCCGGCGGCCTCAAGCGGAGTGGACCACCACGGCCCCTCGCGCACCGTCAGGCCCTGCCCGGCCGCCCACGTGGCGAACTCCGCCACCAGACGCTTGTGCGCCCGCAGACCAAACCAGAACGCCGCCGCCATGATTCCGAAAAACAGCAGGAAAATGAGCGCGGGTTCCATAAGCTGCTGATGATCGTTTTCTCCCGCTGCTCCAATAAAAAACCGAGTCGCCGCCGCCGGTCCGCCCCACCCTTTCGTCCCCGACTCCGCACAAAACCCTTGGCAGGCCCCACCCCACCCATTTTCGTCGCGTTTCCATGCCCACCGTGAAGCCCGCCCTACTCGCCCTCGAAGACGGTTCCATCTACCGCGGCCGCGCCTTTGGCGCCGACGCCACCATCGCCGGCGAATGCGTTTTCAACACCTCCATGACCGGCTACCAGGAGATCGTCACCGATCCGTCCTACTTCGGCCAGATCGTCACTTTCACCGCCCCCATGATCGGCAACTACGGCGTCAACGCCGAGGACACCGAGGCCTCCGTGCCCCGCGCCTCCGGCCTCGTCGTCCGCGAACTCTCGCCTATCGTCTCCAACTGGCGCGCCACCTCCTCCCTTGGCGATTACCTGGTCAAATACGGCATCCCCGGTATCAGCGATGTGGATACCCGCGCCCTCACCAAAAAACTCCGCGTGGATGGCGCCATGAAGTGCTGCCTCTCCACCCTGCCCATCTCCGATGCCGACGCCATCGCCCGCGCCCGCGGCTGGCACGACATGGCCGGCTCCGACTACGTCAAGGACACCACCTGCACCGAGCCCTACTTCTGGCGCGCCGAGGACGCCTCCCGTTTCAACGCCCCCTACGTTCCCGCCGGCACCACCCTCGGCCTGCCCCACACCCCCGCGAAGCGCTTCACCGTCGCCGCCTTCGATTTCGGCGCCAAATACTCCATCTTCCGCAAACTCGTTAACCACGGCTTCGACGTAAAAGTGTTCCCCGCCACCGCCAGCGCCGAGCAGATAAAGGAGCACGCCCCCGATGGTGTTTTCCTTTCCAACGGCCCCGGCGACCCCGCCGCGCTCGCCTACATCCACAAGACGGTCTCCGGCCTCGTGCCCCACTACCCGATCTTCGGCATCTGCCTCGGCCACCAGATGATCACCCACGCCCTCGGCGGCACCACTTTCAAGCTCAAGTTCGGCCATCGCGGCGGCAATCAGCCGGTGAAGAACCTCGAGACCGGCAAGGTCTCCATCACCGCCCAAAACCATGGCTTCGCCACGGATCCGGATTCCCTCGAAAAGGGCGGCTCGGTCGTCACCGAAATCAACCTCAACGACCACACCGTCGAGGGCCTTCGCCACCGGGTGCTCCCGGTTTTCTCGGTGCAATACCACCCCGAAGCCGCTCCCGGCCCGAACGACGCCGACCCGCTCTTCAGCGACTTCTACCGCCTCGTCGAAGACCGCAAAGCCGGCAAGATCTGATCCAGGACGGCGCTATAATCGAGTCCGAGGTAGGGGGAGACCGCTGGGCCCGCCGGGTTCGGATGCGAATCACCCGCGGCAATTCGCCGTAGGCCCGCTGGGCCCGCCTCACATCGCCGTCTCGGTGAAGCGGTGCTCGCGGATCACCGTCACCTTGATCGTGCTCGGATACTGCAGCTCTTCCTCGATGCGCTGGCGCAGCACGCGGCTGATTTCTTTCGCCTGCTCGTCGCTCACTTTCTGCGGATTCACCACCACGCGAACTTCGCGGCCCGCTTGAATCGCGAAGGCCTGCTGCACGCCTTCGATCGAGAGCGCGAGCTTCTCCAACCGCTCCAGGCGTTGAATGTAGGTCTGCATCGGCTCCGCCCGCGCACCCGGCCGCACCGCCGACAAAGTATCCGCCAGGATAACCAAGCCGGCATAGAGTGTCTCGGGTTTCACCTCTTCATGATGCGCCGCCACCGCATTCACCACGATGGTCGTCTCACCGTGCCGTCGCACGAAATCCGCGCCGATACTGGCGTGGCTGCCTTCGTAGTCGCCCTCCACCGCCTTGCCAATGTCGTGGAGCAGGCCGGCACGTTTCGCCACGTTCGGGTCGAGCCCGAGTTCGCTCGCCATCAGCGAGCAAAGAAAGCCCACCTCGACCGAGTGATCGAGGACGTTTTGCGAGTAGGAAAAACGGAACTTTAGCTTTCCCAATAGCGAAATGATCTCAGGCCTCAGACCGTTGATACCGAGGCGCTGCACGGCGTCCTCGCCGCTTTGCTGGACGTTGAGGTCCACCTCCGCCGCCGCTGTTTTCACCGCTTCCTCAATGCTCGCCGGGTGAATGCGCCCGTCTTTAACCAGTGCGTCCAGCGCCGCCCGCGCGATCTCGCGGCGCACCGGGTCAAAAGAGGAAACCAGCACCATCTGCGGCGACTCATCAATGAGCAGCGTCACGCCCGTGACCGATTCGAAGGATTTGATGTTGCGCCCTTCGCGACCGATGATGCGGCCTTTCATCTCGTCGTTGGGCAGCGAGACGATCGTCGCGGTGATGTCGTGATTCGGCCGCGAGGCCATGCGCTGCATAGCGGTCACGAGGATGCGCTTTGCCTCGTTCTGCAAATCCTGCTCCGAGCGATCAACGATCTGCCGGCGCATCGCACGCAACTCGTCCTGGCACTCCAATTGAACTTCTTCGCGAAGCGCCCGCTTGATCTCGTCGGCATCCATCTGGGAAACGCCCTCCAGCCGTTTGCGCAACGACTTCGAGAGCGCCCGGATCGCATCGCGCGCCTGCTTGATCGCACTGCTTTCACGCGTCAGCCGCTCGCTGTGCTGACTCAATTGATGATCGAGCAGGGACAGTGACTCTTCATGGGAACGAATCTCCCGCAGCCGTAAATCCATCTCGATCTCGCGCCGGTCGAGCTCGCGGTTCACCTCGGCCCGCCGCGCCTCGAGTTCTCGTTCGGCGTGTTGCTTGATTTCCTCGCCCGCCACCTGGGCCTCGCGTTTGGCAACCTCGATCAACGCCGCCGCCTGCTCATGCGCGTCGCGACGCGTATCTTTCGTGCCTACCCAAACGACAAAAAACCCCGCCATCGCGCCCAGCAGCATCAACCCCGCCCACGGCCAATACAATGCGACGTCCGCCTGAGCGAGCACGTGGACTGGGTTTACGAAAAAATCAGGCATGGATGAGAGTGGCGACGGTGCTAGACCGATGACAAAACTCAACCCTACATCACCCCCCGACAATATCCAGCGCGGTTTTCCTGTCGCCATGTAGCTCCCGCTCCTGCCTGCATACACCCTTCTTCCTTCTTTCGACATGCTCCAAAACGGCCTAATTCACGCTTGGGAAAACCCAGAGCTCACTTCGCTCAACAAGCTTCCCCCGCGCGCTTCCTTCGACTCCTTCGCCACCGCGCGCCAGGCCCTCGTCCGCGATCGCGAAAAGTCCTCCTGGCATCAGTCCCTCGATGGCGTCTGGCAATTCCGCCTCGAGCGCAACCCCGCCGACGCCCAGCCCTTCGGCGAGGGTCGCCCTTTCACCGACTCCGCCGCCTGGGGCACCATTCCCGTCCCCTCCAACTGGCAGATGCACGGCCACGACCGCCCGCACTACACCAACGTCAAGATGCCCTTCCGCGAGGAGCCGCCGTTCACGCCCCCGGAAAACCCCACCGGCGTCTATCGCCGCCTTTTCCGCATCCCCTCCGCCTGGCAGGGCAAGCGCATCGTCCTCCACTTCGGCGGCGCCGACTCCGTGCTCGCCGTCTACGTGGATGGTGTCGCCGTCGGCCTCTCCAAAGACTCCCGCCTGCCCGCCGAGTTCGACATCACTTCCCTCGTTCGCCCCGGTATTGACCACGAGCTCGTCGCGATCGTCGTCCAATACTCCGACGCCTCCTCCATCGAGGATCAGGACCAGTGGCGCCTCGGCGGCCTGCACCGCTCCGTCTCCCTTTACGCGACTCCGTTCATCCATTTCGCCGACGTCAAAATCACCCCGCACCTCGACGCCGCCGCCCCCGCCACCAAACCCGCTTCGCTCGAAGTTCTGGTCAATGTCGGCTTCCCGCAAAACCTTCCCCTGCCCGGCACCAAGGTCTCCGTCCAGCTCCTCGACC
>JAIYBI010000136.1 GCA_027488595.1 Opitutaceae bacterium
CGGAGGCCGGTCGAAGGCGACGTGGCAGACGAGGTCGAAAACATCGTAGTCGCGGCCGACGGCGGCGGCGAGTTCATCGACGAAGACGCCCTGGGCGGTGAGGGCGTCGAGGACGGCGCGTTTCTTATCGGCATCGCGCCAGACGGTGAGAAAGGCGTCGAGGGAGGCGTAGGTCTGGCGCAGGGTCTTGCGGGTGTAGTCGCGGAGGGACTCGGTGATGAGTTTGCCGCTGGCGTCGAGATACTGCACGCGCTCGGTGGCGACGCGGACCTCGACATCGTGGACGACGTAGCGCGACGGGCGGGTGTTGGCGGGATCGCCGGTGAAATCGTCGGCAAGGATATCGACCTCGTGGACGCTGTCGTCGGTAGGCGGCGGGGCGTCCTCGGGCGGCACGACGGGATCGTCCGCGCCGGGTTCGTAGATCTGCACGGGGTCGCCATCGAAGTCAGGGTCGGCGAAGAGCGCGGTGGCCTGCCGAAAATCCATGATGGTGAAGTAGAGCTTGCCGAAGTCCTCGTTGATGCGAGTGCCGCGGCCGATGATCTGTTTGAACTCGGTCATGGACGCGATGCGCCGGTCGAGGACGATGAGGCGGCAAGTCTGGGCATCGACGCCGGTGCTCATGAGGCGGGAGGTGCAGGCGATGACGGGGTAGACGGATTCGGGGTCGATGAAGTTATCGAGCTGGGCCTTGCCCTCGTCGTTGTCGCCGGTGATGCGCATGACGTATTTGGCGTTGGCGGCGGCGAGGTCGGGGTTGGCGTTGACGAGGGCCTGGCGCATGCGCTCGGCGTGGTCTATGTTTTCGCAGAAGACGATAGTCTTGGCGAAGCGGTCGGTGGAGCGGAGGAACTCGGTGATCTTGGCGGCGACGAGGGCGGTGCGTTTTTCGAGGATGAGGTTCCGGTCGAAGTCGCTGGAGTTGTATTCGCGGTCCTCGATGAGCCGGCCGTATTTATCGGTCTGGCCGGACTCGGGACGCCAGCCGTCGAGGTCCTTGTCGAGGCCGAGGCGGACGACCTTGTAGGGGGCGAGGAAGCCGTCGGCGATGCCTTGCCGCAGCGAGTAGGTGTAGATCGGGTCGCCGAAGTATTCGATGTTGGAGATTTCCTTCGTCTCCTTCGGCGTGGCGGTGAGGCCGATCTGGGTGGCGGAGGTGAAGTAATCGAGGACCCTTCGCCAGGCGGCGTCATCGGCGGCGCTGCCCCGGTGACACTCGTCCACGACGATGAGATCGAAAAAGTCGGGCGAGAACTGGGTGTAGATGTTTTGCTCCTCCTCGGTGCCGGTGACGGCCTGGTAGAGGCAGAGGTAAATCTCGAAGGATTTGTCCACGGTGCGATTCGTGATCTTCGTCATCGCGGTGCCGAAGGGCTTGAAGTCGTTGGTCTTGGTCTGGTCGGCGAGGATGTTGCGATCGACGAGGAAGAGGATGCGTTTCTTCGCGCCGGATTTCCAAAGCCGCCAGATGATCTGGAAGGCGGTGTAGGTCTTTCCGGTGCCGGTGGCCATGACGAGGAGGATGCGGTTCTCTCCCCGTGCGATGGCTTCCACGGTGCGGTTGATGGCGATGAGCTGGTAGTAGCGCGGAGGCCGGCGGGCGTCGTTGGCGTAGTAATCCTGGGTGGCGACAGCCTCCTGCGTGTTGGAAAAGCCCTTGGCTGCGCAATAGCGCGCCCATAGCTCGGCCGGAGACGGGAACTGATCGAGCGGGAACTCGCGGGTGACGGTGCCGGAGGTGGCGGTGCGATCGTGCTCGAGGAAGGCGTCGCCGTTGGAGCTGTAGGCGAAGGGGACGTCGAGGGTCTCGGCGTATTCGAGCGCCTGCTGCATGCCGGCGCCGACGGAGTGGTTGTTGTCCTTGGCCTCGACGACGGCGAGCGGGAGGTTGGCTTTATACGAGAGGATGTAGTCGGCTTTCTTGGCCTCACCGCGAGCGACGGTTTTTCCCCGGACGATCACGCGGCCCTTGGTGAAATAGGCCTCCTCGCGGATCTGAGTCATGAGATCCCACTTGGGTTGGCTCGGGGTGCCGACCAGCGCGGGGGTGATGAACTTCGTGCGAATATCCGTCTCGGTAAGCGCTTTTTTGTTCATGCGGTGAGGGAAACGGGGACGCGCGCGCCTAGATAACCGGCGCAGACCATGACAACCGAAGCTGGGAATGACTTTGCGCGTGCCATGGGTTGCGAAAAGGGTGTGAAGCCCACAATCGCCTAGCGCAACGCCGGTTTGCGGAAAAAGGAGTCGGCTAAGGAAAGTCCATAAGGGATAGGTCGATGACGCAGGCAACCACAGCTAGCCCAGTGAGGTCATGCGGCGTTTTGATGATTCCCCCTTCCAAATCAATCCGGGATGGCATTAGTGCCACCAGCAGCTTCCAGATCCGCCCCCTATTTCATCTCGTTCATGCCATGCTCTGAGTTGCCTCGGCGGAGCGGTGTGTTTCGCGGAAAAACTCTTCCCTCCCGGTCCTCTCCGCAAAACAACCCGGCACGGTTCCGCAATCAACCCCTAGCTAAACGACTTCCCGCAGCCGCAGGTGCTTTGGGCGTTGGGGTTTTTGATCTCGAAGCCTTTCCCTTGCAGGCCGTCGTCAAAATCAATCTGCGAGCCGTCCAGGTAGGCGAGGCTCGCCGCATCCAGCAGCATCGGCACGCCTTCACTTTCGAGGCGTTGATCACCGTCTTTCACCTCGTCGAAGGACATTCCGTATTGGAAGCCGGAGCATCCACCCGTCTCCACCAGCACGCGCAAGGTTTTGTCTTCGCAGGCGCTCTCTTTCTGCATGGCGCGGATTTGCCGCGCCGCTCTGGACGTAAGGGTGATCATGAAAAAGAAAGCTCCCCAGCTTCGCCGCCGTGTCAACTGGTTGCCCCTTCGCAGGACCGTCTCCGCGGAAGGATTCACCTCCGCAATCCTTACACCTTCCTTATTGTAGCAGGTTTTGTGCTCAACTCGAATTTACCCGCTTGCCAGTAACGCCGTTCATGCTTGGTCTCCCAGCGTGGCTGCGATCAAACATATCTTCAACGAGCTTCATTACGAAATGGTCCGCACTATCGCCGAAGGCGGCATGGGGGTGGTTTACGAGGCGGTGCAACATGGCGCCGGCCAGTTCAGCAAGACCGTCGCCGTAAAACTCATTCGCGAGGAATACTCCACCATCCCCGAATTCCAGAATAACTTCATCGGCGAGGCCCGTCTCGTCGCCGATCTCATCCACACCAACATCGTCCAGACCTACCACCTCGGGATGATAGGCGGCCAGTATTTCATGGTCATGGAATACGTGAACGGCGTGAACCTGGAACAGATGCTCGAGCGCCACGCCGCCTTGAATCGTGTGCTTCCGGTGGATCTGGCCGTCTTCATCGTCTCCCGCATCGCCCGCGGCCTCGCCTACGCCCACGTCAAATGCGACCGCGAGGGCCGTCTCCTCGGCATCGTGCATCGCGACATCGGCCCCAAAAACATCATGATTGCCCACGAGGGCGACGTGAAGCTCACCGACTTCGGCATCGCGAAGGCTCTCGACCTGATGTATAACGAGGAAGGTCAGGTGATCGCCGGCAAAGACGAATACCTCTCCCCCGAGCAGGCCAACTACGCCGTTACCGACGCCCGCGCGGACATTTTCCCTCTCGGCATCGTGCTCACCGAGCTCCTTCTCGGTCGCAACATCTTCCGCAGCCACGACCGGCTCGAGTCCCGCCACAACATTCTCTCCCTGCCCATTCCGAAGTTCGCCTCCTTGCGGCCCGAGATAGATCCTAAGCTTGAGGCCATCATCCAAAAGGCCCTGCAACGCGACCGCAACGATCGCTACCAGAGCGCCAACGAGATGCTCACCGCCCTCGAGGTTTACCTTTACAGCGACGGCTACGGTCCCACCAACGAAAAACTCGGCGCCTACCTCCGCGAGTTGATGGCCGGCTGAGCGGGCCGCGCGCCTACCCCTGCGCGCCCCCCCTGCCCCGCCGCATCCCGCCATGTGTGCCGCCGGTTTTAACCAAGACCTCCGCCAGCGCCAGAGCCAGTCGCTCGTTCTCGCGCCGCAACTCCGCCAGTCCCTGAAAATCCTTCAGGTCGCGGCGCTGGATTTGCGTTCCGTCATCCAGGAGGAGCTTGAGAGCAACCCCACGCTCGAAGACATCTCCAACGACACCGACAGCCTGGACGCCGCCGCCGACTCCTCGCAGGACGACAAGGGCTCCACATCCGACGGCGACGATGGTTCCGACGCCTCGCCCGCGCCCGCCGCCGACGCCGAATCGGATGGCCCTGAATCCCTCGATTTCAGCAAAGAGTTCGATGTCCTCACCAAACTCGGCGACGACTGGCGCGACTACCTTTCCGAAAACGCCGGAGCCCAACCCCACACCTCGGAGGACGCCGAACGCCGCCAGCATTTTTTCGATTCTCTCGTCGCCGTCACCTCGCTCCAGGAGCATCTGATGCGCCAGGCCGAGCTCATTGACACCACGCCGGAGGTGTTCTCCGCCCTGCAACACCTGGTTGGCGGACTCGATGAGCGAGGCTTCCTCACCCAGACGCCCGCCGACGCCGCACTTCAGGCCGGCCTGCCGCTGGACGCCGCGCAGGAAGCCGCGCGCCTGCTCACCACCTTCGAGCCCACCGGCATCGGCGCGGCCGACCTGAGCGAGTGCCTCCTCCTCCAGCTCAAAGCCGGCGGCCAGGGAGACTCCCTCGCGGCCCGGATCGTGCGCGACTATTTCGATCTGCTCACCCGCCGCCGCATCCCCGAGATCGCCCGCAAGACCGGCGTGCATACCGACGACGTGCAGGAAGCGATCGAGGACATTGCGAGGCTCGACCCCGCTCCCGGACGCAAGTTCGCCGACGACAACAACCGCGTCGTCGTCCCGGACGTCATCGTCGAGCAGGATGGCGACGAGTGGAAGATCATCCTCAATAACGACTACATTCCCCGTCTCCGCATTTCGAATACGTATAAGGAGATGATCGCACGCGGCACGCTGACCAAACAGGAGCGCGACTACCTGCGCGAGCGGATGCGCTCCGGCAAATTCATCATCAATTCCATCGAGCAACGCCAGCAGACCATCGAGCGCATCACCCGTGAGATTATCAAGGTCCAGCGCGAGTTCTTCGAGGAAGGCGTGCACAAGCTTCGTCCGCTGACCATGACGCAGATCGCCGATGTGGTGGGCGTGCACGAAACCACCGTGAGCCGCGCCATCGCGAACAAATACATCCGCACCCCGCACGGCGTTTTCGACATGAAGTTTTTCTTCACTCCCGGCTACGCCAACGCCACGGGCGAATCCGTGTCGAACAAGAGCGTAAAAGAGATGATCAACGAACTCATTTCGCTTGAGGACAAAGGCCGCCCGCTGAGCGACCAGGAACTCGTGGCCAAGTTACTGGCCAAAGGCATCAAGATCGCCCGCCGCACCGTCGCCAAATACCGCGAAGAGCTCAATCTCCTGCCAAGTAACCTGCGCCGCGACTACACCAGCTAGAGTATTTTAACCGGAAGTGTAGCCGCAAGAGAACGCAGAGAACGCAAAAAACATACCAACGGAAAAGCTTTTCTTTGTGCTCCTTGCGTTCTTTCGCGGCAAGAAATCCGTTGGTTGAATTTCAGCTATAGTTTTTAAGAAAATGCTCTAGCGGTCTGTAACTCGCTATTTCCCGGATTGGACACAGAGCCAAGCCGGAGCGCGGACACGGAGGTCACAGAGGAGAAACCTGCCGGCTTTGTGCCTTTTTGTGTTTTTCGTGGCTACGCCTTGGGACCCGCGAGGACGTGGAAGTTGGCCATGCTGATGCCTGAGAGCATCGCGCCGACGATCCCGAGAAAGCCCTGGTCGGTGCCGGCGAGATAAACATTAGCCAAGGGCGTGCGTCCGTCGCGGATTTTCACCGGCGAGCCATAAATCGCCCCGCCAAGGTGGCCGGTGAACTTGGTAATCGTGCGCGGCGTGAACATGTCGGTCGCGATCGTGGCGCGGCTAAGGGTGTCGGCGGCGGGCAGGGCCGGCATAAAACGCAGCGCACTGTGCTGGATCTCGCCATACCAGCGGGTTTTCTCGGCTTGATAGGCGGCCTCTTCGGCGAGACCGGTCCACGCATCGTAGTTGGCCAGGCAGGTGCAGCGGAAGAGTCCCTCCGGCAAATCCTGCCCGTCGGGAAAGGCGAAGTTGTTCGGCAGGCAAATGACGCCGCTGCGCGCGTCCACTGCATCGCGAGATTGCTCGTAGGTGAAACGCTCCGAGTCGTTGAAAAAGATGATCGTATCCTCACCCCAGCCGAGGGCGGACGGCGGACGGTCCAGCACGGTGATGGTCTCGCAGTAGCTCAGGCGGCCGACCGGATGGCCCGCGTGAGGCGCTCGCTCCATTTGGGATTTGGGATCTGAGGTTTGGGATTTCGCCTCGCAGAGGCGCTCCGTCTCGGCGGCTCCGATGGTGCTGATGATGTGCGCGGCCGTGATCTCGGTGCCGTCGTCGAGCAGGAGTCGGTCGGCGCGACCCGAGCCGGCGATGATCCGCTTCACGCCGCACTTCATGCGGCGCTCGCCGCCGGCGTGGCGGTATTTATCGAGCAAGACGCGAAGGATCACCCGCACTCCATCCACCGGACGGGCGAAGCCTTCGAGGAAGAGCGCTTTGAACATGATCACGAACTGGCCGAACTCCATGTCGTGCTCGCTGGCGCTTCCGTAATACATCACGGGGCAGAACAACATGTCCTCCAGCAAAGGATCGGAGAGGTGGCGGCGAACCACGGCGCGGGCGCTCTCCGGCACGGCGTCGAGTGAGACGTCGTCGTAAGTGCGCACCAGGGCGACGAGGCGGCGGAAACCGTCGATCTGGGCGGGAAACTTTTGCGCGACCTCGGCCTCGAGCACGGCGAAGTCGTTGGTGAAAGTCAGCGAGGTCTCACCGCGCGGGCCGAAGGCGATGCGGGAGCGTTTCTGCGGGTGCAGGGCAAACTCGTCGCGCTCGATGCGGAGCTGGCGGAGGAGCTTGCCGAGGGGCGTGCCCTTGGTGCCGGGCGGCACCCAGTTCGTCATCGCGTGCAGGCCGACGTCGTATTTGCGGCCCGAGATCGAGTAGAAGGAGTTGAGCCCGCCCACGGCGTTGTGGCGCTCGAAGATGCATACGCGTTTACCAAAGTGCGCGAGGCGGATGCCGGCGGCGAGGCCGGCCATGCCCGCGCCGATGATGGCGACGTCGTAGTGAGTGGCGGTGTTCATTTCGAGAAAGAGAGGTTACACAGAGGGCACAAGAGGGAGCACAGAGGCCACAGAGGAATCAAATCGCTAACGGTTTACTTGTCCGCCGAGAATTCTGGCTCTGTGACCTCCGATTCTTCTCTCGTGCACTCTGTGTAACTGCACGAAAAAGGCCCGGACCAAGCCGGGCCAGAATCGCGAATAAAATTTAAACGGTAAAACGACTTACTTGCCGAGGGCCTCGAACTTCGGCGTCAGGTAGTCGGCGCAGCTGTCGAGCGAGGCGAGGTGGATGTAGTCGGCCTCGGGGACTTCGATGCCGTGCTGCTTGCGGAGCTCCATGACGATATCGAGGAAGTCCATGCTATCGAGCTGCATCTGGTCGCGCAGCCGAACATCGGACTTGAGATTGGAAATGTCTTCGTCGGGCGCGATGTCGGCGATGATATCGAGAACGATCTTTTTGCAGGCGTCTTTGGTCATGTGGGTCGGGAAAGGGGAACGGTGAACAGGGCGAGTAATCGCGGAATGTCGAGGAGCTAGGAAACAAAGCGCTTCACAATCAACGTGGAATTAATGCCCAGCATACCGAACGAGTTGTTCAGAATGGCATCCACCTTGGCGACTTTCTTGGGCTGGTTGAGCACGAGGCCGTCAATGGCGCAGAGTGGGTCGAGGTCGTCCACGTTGATAGTCGGATGCACGATCAAGTCGTCGAAGGACGGCAGGTTGCCGGCAAGTTCGAGCGCCCCGGCCGCGCCCATGCAGTGGCCGATGTAGGACTTGGTGTTGTTGATCGAGGTCTCCGGGCAACCGGCGCCGAAGACGGCGCGGATGGCTTCACACTCCTGGATGTCGCCCATCGGGGTGGCGGTGGCGTGGGTATTGACGATGTGGATATCGGCGGCGGTGAGCTTGGCGTTGGTAAGGGCCTTGCGCACGCACTCGGCCTGGCGGCCGGGGTTGGGGAGCACGTAGTCGGAGGCGTCGCTGTTGACGCAGTAGCCGCCGATCTCGCCGTAGATCTTCGCGCCGCGGGCCAGGGCGTCTTCGAGACGCTCCAGCGTGTAAATACAGCCGCCCTCGGAGACGACGATGCCGTTGCGGCCCTTGTCGAAGGGACGGGAGGCTTTTTTCGGGTCATCGTGGGTGGCGAGAGCGCCTTGGGACTTGAAACCGGCGAAAATGCCAAAGGTGTGGATGGACTCGCTGACGCCGCCGC
>JAIYBI010000095.1 GCA_027488595.1 Opitutaceae bacterium
GACGGTATCAATCGAGATGGCGTGATAGAAGTTTTTGCCGGTCTGCGCATAGACGGCGTCGGCAACGAGATTCTTGGTGCCGAGACCTTCCTCGACGTGGGCGAGGAAGTGGTCGGCGGCCTCCATCAGGTAGCAGCTTTCGCCGCGGGTGTTGGCAGGCTCGGCGTAGCCGTGGAGTTCGAGGAGGGGCGCGGTGGTCTTGGCGGCCTGCTGGCAGGCGCGCTTGAAGGCATCGAGTTGATCGTAGTTAACACCGGAGGATTCGTAGGACAGGGACATGAGTGAAAGGGAAATGACCAATGACGAATGACCAATGCCCAATGAAAAACGCGGGCGGAGGTCAGGGGTTTTTAGCGGTTGCCCCTGTGGTAGCCGATTTTGGGTTTGGCCGCCTCGTCCTCGGGCGGAGGGTTGAGCAGCGGGGAAAGGCGCTCGACGACCTCGCGGAGCACGGAGTCGTGTTCGAGGAGTTTTTTATCGATCTCGGCGAGACGGCGCAGCACACCGAGGTTCGAGCTGATCTGCTCGCGCATCTGGACGAAGGCGCGGACGAGATAGAGGCTCATCTGCACGGCTTTTTCGCTGCGCAGAACGGTCGCGGCCATGAGGCAGCCGTGCTCGGTGAAGGCCCAAGGCAACGTGCGAAGCCCGCCATGCCCCAAACTTGAAATCGCATTTTGCGATATCAAGTTCGCAACCTCCTCACGTGTAAGCTGAAAACGAAAATCGGCAGGGAATCGCGCCTCATTTCGCTTGATCGCTTCATTCAAACGAAAGGTCGGCACCGCATACAGTTTTGCCATCTCAGCATCGAGCACCACCCGCTGTTTGCGGATGGTGTGGATGCGCGGAAGCAACGGATTTGGCTGCGATTCGTCCTGTGCCTTTGTTTTCCCCATGACTCAATAACTGCGACCGCCCTCGCTGTTTTCGTAGTAGTTCACGTAGGCCTGATTCACGACGCGGAAGCCGCCTCGAGTCGGGTATTTGCCGGAGAAATACCAGTCGCCGCTGTGGTTGGGGCAGGCGGCGTGGAGGTTTTCCAAAGTCTGGAAAATCACCTCGATCTCGCCCGTCCACTCGACGCCGCTTGGACGCACGAACTCAGCGATTTTTGCCGAGATTTCCTCAGGCGTGAACGGCGCGTAGAGGCGTTGCACGTAGTTGATGGACTCGCCCTTCGCCACCGCTTCGCGGCAGAGCCCGTAGACCTCGCGCATGAGCTCGGTCTGGCCTCGCTCCTTCAGCAACGTGATGGCCGCCTCGAAGGCGATGAACTTGCCGAGCTGCGACATATCAATGCCGTAGCAATCCGGGTAACGAATCTGCGGCGCGGTCGAGACGATCACGATTTTGCGCGGCTGGAGGCGGGTGAGGATGCGCAGGATGGATTTGCGCAGCGTCGTGCCGCGAACGATGGAGTCGTCCACGCACACGAGGTTGTCGCCGGGTTGCACCGAGCCGTAGCTGATATCGTAGATGTGGCTGGCGAGGTGATTGCGCATGCTCTCCTGGCCGATAAAGGTGCGGAGTTTCACATCCTTGGAGACGACCTTCTCACCGCGCGGCCAGTTGTTGGTGATGAGTTCGTCGAGCAGGGCCTCGGTGATCTCGCCCTTCGCGGCGGCGGCGAGGATGGCGGTCTTTACCTCGGCGCGGCGCTTCTCGCGGAGGCCGTGCATGAGGCCGAACCACGCGACCTCGGCAGTGTTGGGGATAAAGCTAAAAACGGTGCGTCCCCAGTCGCCACCGATGGCTTTGACAACCTGATCGGTGAGGCGGGCGCCGAGGGTTTTGCGTTCGCGGTAGATATCGAGGTCGTTTCCGCGCGAGAAGTAGATGCGCTCGAAGGAGCATGAGGCGCGCGGCAGCGGCGCGGTGAACTGGGTCTCGGAGATGCGGCCGTCGCGCTTCATCACGATCACGTGGCCGGGCGGCACTTCCTTCACCTGCGGCGCGGCGAGATCAAAAATCGTTTGGAGTGGCGCGCGTTCCGAGGCGAAGGCGATGACCTCGTCGTTTTGGAAATAAAACGCCGGACGGATGCCCGCCGGATCGCGCGCCACGAAGGCGTCGCCGTTGCCGATAAGACCGCAGAGGGTGTAGCCGCCATCCCACTTGGAGGCGGAGCGGGTGATGACGCGTCCGAGGTCGAGGCGTTCGCTGATGAGGCGGGCCATCTCCTCGCCCTTGAGCCCCTGCTCGCGAAGGCCGCGGTAGATGTCGTCGTGCTCTTCATCGAGGAAGAAGCCGATTTTTTCCAACAACGCCTGGGTATCGGTGGCGAAGATCGGATGCTGGCCCATGCCGATGAGCGACTGGTTCAGCTCGTCGGTATTGGTCATGTTAAAGTTGCCGCAAAGCGCGAGGTTGCGCGTCGGCCAGGGCGAACGCCGGAAATACGGATGACACGAGGAGATGTTGTAGCCGCCCGAGGTGCCGTAACGAAGATGGCCGAGCAGGACCTCGCCGCCGAAGTCGAAGTGTTTTTTAACCGTGCCGGCGAACTCGGGGTGGATCTCGCCGCTGGCCTTCTTCTCGTCGTATTGGGCGAGCAAGGTCTTGAAAATCCGGTCGAGCGGATTGGTCTTCACGCACCGCTCGCGGAACATGAACGGATCGCCCGCCGGCACATCGAGCTTCACGCAGGCCACACCCGCGCCGTCCTGGCCTCGGTTGTGCTGCTTTTCCATCAGAAGGAAGAGCTTGGTAAACCCCCACAGCGGCGTGCCGTATTTTTCCTGGTAGTAGGACAAGGGCTTCAGCAGCCGGACTAACGCGATGCCGCATTCGTGGGTGATTTTATCGGACATGGAGGGCGATGGAGGGAAATTCACGGGCCGTTGACTTCAGCACGGCCTTACCCGCACCCGGACGGTGCGAACTGTTCTGCCAGGGATTGACGGTCACGGAGACTCTCACGGCATTAAAAGTGATTCATCACGGAAGGAACACGGGGGTGGTCAATGGCTTTTTCCGCGCCCCCAGCGCAGCGCCTCCGGCGCAGACGCTCATGCCGTTCGCGCGCCCCCTTGACCGCCCCGCGCATATCCGAAACCGTCACGCCTTTCCCGATCATGTTAACCCTCCGCGGCTCCTCCGCCCTCTCTCCGTTTCGCCTGGAAAAACTGCGCGCCGACCTCGTCGCCTCCGGCCTGCCAGTCCGCTCCCTCGCCGCCAGCTTCGTTCATGTGGCCGAGCTCACCGACTCCGCCGCCGCGCTCTCCGCCGGGCAGCAAACCGTCTTGGAAAAACTCCTCACCTACGGCCCCCGCCGCGCCGAGGTTTCGATTCCCGCAGGCTCCGGTCTCGTCCAGATCATCGCCCCGCGCCCCGGCACCATTTCCCCGTGGTCATCCAAGGCCACCGACATCGC
>JAIYBI010000566.1 GCA_027488595.1 Opitutaceae bacterium
GCCTCGGTTCCCTCGCCGCCTCCGCCGGCATGAAGGGCCTCGTCTGCTCGCCCCTCGAGGTCGCGATGTTGCGCCGCATGTTGCCCGCCGACATGCAACTCATCACACCCGGCATCCGCCCCGCCGGCGAGTCCGGTGGCGACGACCAGAAACGCGTGCTCTCCCCCGCCGAGGCCGCCCGCGCCGGCTCCAGCTACATCGTCGTTGGCCGTCCTATCCTAAAAGCCAAGGACCCCGCCGCCGCCGCCCGCGCCATCCTCACCGACCTCGCGTCCGCCTGAGTTCGCCGCTCTGCCACCTTAACTTAATCCTTCCCCTTAAACTCCGAAAACCATGTCACGCACCGCCGCCATCCTCCTCGCCGCCGGCAGCGGCCGCCGCATGTTGGGCGCCGTCGCCGACAAGATCCTCGCACCCCTCGCCGAGCGTCCCGTTTTCGCTCACAGCGTCGCCGCCTTCCTCGCAAGCGGCGTGGCTGATTACTACGTCATCGTCGTCCGCGACCAGGCCCAGTCCATCGCCCTCTCGGCCTACGCCCCCACCCCCGCGCAGTTCGTGCTCGGAGGCAAAGAGCGGCAAGACTCCGTGCAGAACGCCCTCGCCGCCCTGCCCGCCGACATCGCCTACGTCTTCATCCACGACTGCGCCCGCCCCCTCGTGCAAGCCGAGCAACTCGCCGCACTGCACAAAATCGTGCGCAAAGAAAACGCCGTCGTGCTCGCCCACCGCGTCACGGACACCGTTAAAAAACATTCCGATTCCGGCCTGCTCAAAAACCTCGACCGTGCCCGTCTCTGGGCGATGGAGACCCCGCAGGTTTTCGCCAAGGACTTGATCGTCGAGGCCTACGCCAAGGTCGCCAAGAAAAAGCTCCGCATCACCGACGACGCCTCCGCCGTGGAGCTCCTCAAACACCCGGTGGCCCTGCTCGAAAACACCCACCCCAACCCCAAGCTGACCACCCCGGCCGACCTCGATTACGCCGAGTTTCTCCTCGCCAAAACCTCCGCTTGATTCAGTCCGGCTCAGTTTTCGTGTCTTTCGCGTATTTCGTGGTTAAAACTTCCGGCGCCTAATGAACCTCCGAATCGGCCACGGCTACGACATCCACCGCACCGCCCCCAATCGCCGCATGGTGCTCGGCGGAGTGCATTTCGCCGACTGCGAATTCGGCCTCGAAGGCCACTCCGACGCCGACGCGCTCACCCACGCGATCTGCGACGCCCTCCTTGGTGCCGCCGCCCTGCCCGACATCGGCCACTTTTTCCCCAACACCGATCCGGCCTACAAAGATATAGACTCGCAAATCCTGCTCCAGCTCACCGTCGCCGCCCTGCGCGAGCGGGGCTTCGCCATCGTGAACCTCGATGCCACCTTGATCGCCGAGCGCCCCAAGATCGCCCCGCGCCTGCAAGAGATGCGCACCATCCTCGCCGCCAGCGCCTCCATCTCGATAGATCAGGTCGGCCTCAAAGCCACCACCAACGAGGGCGTGGACGAGATCGGCCGAAACCTCGCCATCGCCGCCCACGCCGTCGCCCTGATCGAACGCTGCTAACGTTTGCAGCCATGCATTCTTTCAGGCCGGGCGATACATCGGCGTAGTCCGGAAGAGCCCCTTAGTTTCCCCCCCCTTAGCGCCCCCACCTCCCCCTTGGCTTCCACACCTCCCCCGAATGATCCTGTTCTAGGCTCGATGAAGTCACCTCCACCGGAGCGCGACGCCTCCGGTCGTCGCCTTTGGCAGCACGGCACCCTAGTTTACACCACCGCAGGGTTAATCATGCTCTTCTTCTGGCTCTTGCTGGGAGACTTTGCCTACTCAATTCGCGAACGCTCCGCCCACGCAGTCGTTCAACTCGCGCTGAAAAGTTATGGAGCATCCAGCACGTTCCAGTCCTACGTGCTGGTTTTCATTCCGCACGCGGTCGCACTCTTGCTGCAACCGGTGATCGCATTCAAATCCGACCGCTACCGTTCGCGTTGGGGCCGTCGTATTCCGTTCATGCTTTGGACGACGCCGCTCACGTTCCTATCCATGATCGGCCTGGCGTATTGTCCGTGGCTCGCCGACGGGGCCGTTGATTTTTTCGGCAATTCATTACCGGCCAATGTCGGCGTCAAAGAGTTAACCCTCTGGTTTTTCGCAGCCTTCTACTTCGTCTTCGAGCTGGCGTGCATCACTTCAATCACGCTGTTCACTTCCCTCGTAAACGACGTTGTGCCGCGCGCCATCATCGGCCGCTTTTACGGCGCGTTTCGTGCCGTTTCTCTCGCGGCGGGCGTTATCTTCTCATCCCAGCTGCTTAAGTTTTCCGAGACTCATTTCACCGAGATGTTTGTCGGCATCGGCATCGTGTTCGGGTTGGGCTTCACGCTCATGTGCCTCTTCGTCAAGGAGGGGGAGTATCCGCCGCCGGTCGAAAATCAGTCCCAAGGCAACCGGGAAACCGGGTTCGTCGCCGCTGCTCGATGCTATTGGAGAGAATGCTTCCACCTTTCCTTTTATCGCTGGGTGTTTGCCGCGATGCTCTTCGCTAATCTCACGTTCCAACCCTTTAACAATTTCCGCATCGTTTACGCCAAGAGCTTGAACGTGGACCTGGCAGTCTACGGCAACATCGAGGCGATCAGCTTCGCGATTTCGTTCCTCATCGCGTTCCCGCTCGGAATGCTCGTAGACCGCTTCCACCCGCTGCGCATGGGTATAGCGGCCATGGCGATCTACTCCCTCGCGACGGTTTTCGGAGCGTTTTTCATCACCGGGCAGACAACGTTTTTGGCTGCCTTCATGTGTCACACGATCCTGTCGGGCATGTTTTTCACCTCAACCGCCGCCTTGGGCGCAGTGCTCTTCCCGAAGGTGACCTTCGGACAATTCACCGCTGCCGCGGCGGTGCTCGTTCATTTGGGTTCGATGGGCCTGGGAGCTATCAAGGGACCGCTGCTCGACGCCTCCAATAACAACTACCGCGTGACCTGGATGCTAGGCGGTGTCCTCTGCCTGACGACGCTCGTGTGCCTGGTCGTCACCTACGCCAAATTCAATAAACTCGGCGGCCCCAAGGGCTACGTTGCGCAGACCTAACACTCTACTGACGACGCTGGACCTATCCCCGCGATCTCTCGCTCTTTGATCAAACGATCCGAGGCGGCCCGTGTTTGCGTCTGGCATTTGTCTGCACCGTCGGTCATTGGATTGATTTTGCCGGTTCCCCGCTGGCCTGCCCTTCCATGACTATCTCTAAAATCATCTTGCTGCTACCCCTCCTCGTGTCCGCCTTCGCCTCTGCTCAATCTCTCCAACCAAATGCCGGTCAACGTCAATTGATCGAGCGCGGTTACGGTATGTTCATCCACTTTGGCGTGAATACCTTCAACCAGATCGAATGGTCGGATGGCAAACTGCCGGCGGCCAGTTTCAATCCCACCGCACTCGATTGCGACCAGTGGATACAGACCGCGAAGGAGGCCGGCTTCCGCCACGTTATCCTCATCACCAAACACCACGACGGTTTCTGCCTATGGGATTCGGCCTACACCGACTACGACGTGGCCGCCTCGCCGGTCAAAACCGACATCGTTGCCGAGGTCGCCAAGGCCTGCCGGAAATATGGCGTCAAACTCGGTCTCTACTATTCGCTCTGGGACCGCAGGGAGCCGACGCACGACGACAAGGATCCCGCCAAGTATGTCGCGTTCATGAAAAACCAACTCACCGAGCTCCTCACCCACTACGGCGACATCTGCGAACTCTGGTTTGACGGCGGCTGGGGCAAACCCGACGCCGACTGGAACATCCCCGAGCTCTACGCCCTCATCAAAAAACTCCAGCCCGGCTGCCAGGTCACGGTCAACCACACCATCCACATCCCGGGTCAGCCGCGAAAGGTCCGCGCGCCCGAGGACTACGTTAAGGGTGACCCGATCCGGTATTGGCCGGTGGATTTCCGCACCAAGGATCCGAACCTCGTGCGGGCCGACGATCCCAAGGAGTTCGCCACCGCCGACGGCCGGCTCCACTACCTGCCCTTCGAACACACCATTTGTATTTCGGATCGCTGGAACTGGTTTCAAAAGAAAGACATTCTGCCGGCCCGCACTCCCGACGAACTCGAGGAGCTTTTCTACTGGTGCACAGCCAACGACAACGTGCTGCTGGTCAACCTCCCGCCCGACCAAACCGGACGCATTCGTGAAAATGAACGCGAAGCGATCTTCAAAGTCGCCGACCAACTCGGTATTCGCGGCGGAGAAACACCCCTGCCCTCGGCGCCCGTCAACCAGGCCGCCGGTGCTCCCGCCGAAACCGACAGCGTATTCGCACCCGGATACGACGCGGACAAGGCCGTTGACGGCAGTCTCGAGCGCACCCGGTGGGCCGCCAAAACCACGCCGGCCTCCCTCACGCTCTCGCCCGTGAAACCCTTCGTTTTCGACCGCATCTCGATTCACGAATACGCCGACATGAAGGACCTTGGCGATGGCTTCTCCCAACAACGGAACTTCCGCGTCGAGGCCTTTGCCATCGACGCACTGCAAGGCGGCGTCTGGACCACCATTCACACCGGCCAGGAGCTCGGCGCGGCGAAAATCCTGCGCTTCGCCCAAAAAATCACGGC
This sequence comes from Opitutaceae bacterium, assembly GCA_027488595.1. Classification (GTDB taxonomy): domain Bacteria; phylum Verrucomicrobiota; class Verrucomicrobiia; order Opitutales; family Opitutaceae; genus IMCC26134_A. The sequence continues at coordinate 4,623 of JAIYBI010000566.1, forward strand.
GGAAAAACTTCGCCTGCGCATCACCAAGGCCAGCGCACCCGCCAGCATCTATATGATCACGGTCGCGGACTCGGATACCCGGGGCCTGAGATCGTCGCCCCCACTCGCGCGCGGCCCTGCCGAGTGATGTCAAAAGCACCCACGAAACACTCCATGCACACCCTTAAAGCCACTCTCCTGCCCCGACTCGTTTGCGGGCTCGGGATGCTGGCCTCACTTACCCCCCTCGTCATGTCCGCCGAACTTTCTCTGCCCGCCGCCGCCCCCTCGGAAGCATCCGGCGCAAAACCAAACATCCTCTTCATCCTGGTGGATGACTATGGCATCAAGGACGTCGGCGTCGAGGGAAGCACCTTCTACGAAACGCCACAGATAGACGCACTCGCCCGCAGCGGCATGCGCTTCACCCAAGGTTACGCGGCATGTTCGGTGTGCAGCCCGTCACGCGCCAGCATCATGCTCGGCCAATATCCCACGCGGCACGGTATCACCAACTGGATTGGTGATGACGTAGGCGAGGCCGACGCCCGTCGCCGCAAAACCAAACTGCTGGTGCCCGACTATGTGCGCAACCTGCCGGCGCAAACCACCCTGCCCTCTGCGCTGAAGCAGGCGGGCTATGCGACCTTCTTTGCCGGAAAATGGCACCTCGGCGGTGAAAGTGCCTGGCCGGAGAATCGCGGCTTCGATATCAACAAAGGCGGCTGGGATGCCGGCAGCCCCTCCGGATACTACGCCCCTTGGAACAACCCGCGCCTTCCGAGCGGCCCGCAAGGCCAGTCGCTCACCCACCGGCTCGCCGATGAAACAATCACCTTTATCGAACAACACTCTAATCAACCTTTCTTCGCCTACCTGTCTCTCTACGCCGTGCACGGCCCGCTTCAAACTACGAAGATAAAGTGGGAGAAATACCGCGCCAAGGCCGCGGCGCAGCCGCAGCCCGCAGAACGCTTCACCATAGATCGCACCTTGCCCGTGCGGCAGGTGCAGGACCACCCGATCTACGCTGGGCTGATCGAGGAAATGGATGATGCCTTGGGCCGGGTTTTTCAGAAACTCAAAGACCTTGGCCTGGACGAAAAAACCATCGTTGTCTTCACCAGCGACAACGGCGGAGTGACCTCCGGCGACGCCTACAGTTCCTCCGAGCTGCCCTATCGCGGCGGCAAAGGGCGCCAGTGGGAAGGCGGCATTCGCGTGCCATATTACATCAAGGCCCCGGGCCTCACCGCGCCCGGCAGCACCAGTGCCACGCCTGTCAGTGGTATTGATTTTTTCCCTACACTTCTCGCCCTCGCCGGCGTCACGCCGCAACCCGGGCAACCCATAGATGGCGTGAGCATGGTGCCGCTGCTTAAAGGAGGCACCATCGCCCCGCGTCCGCTGTTCTGGCACTACCCCCACTACGGCAACCAGGGCGGCGAGCCTTCATCCATCATCCGCTCCGGCGACTGGAAGCTGATCCATTACTGGGAAGACGGTCGTAACGAGCTTTACGACCTCGCCGCCGATATCGGCGAACAGCACGACCTCGCCGCGGAGGCGACCGAGCGCACGGCGCAACTTTGGGCCGAGCTACAGTCTTGGCTCAAAGAAACCGACGCCAAAATCCCGCAACCCAACCCGGCCTACGATCCGGCCTGGACCGGACAAAAACAGAAGGCCGCCCTGAGCTTGAAAGACCGTCTCGAAAAAGATCACACCCAGTTCCTCCAGTCAGATTGGCAGCCGGACCCCACTTGGTGGAACAGCCAGACCACCCAGGACTGAAGCAGAGGGGCGGCGCGGTTGAGTTTTCCATCAACGTTCACTACGTTCGAGATCTACGAACGTGGATAAATCCCCCGCCATCTCGATCATCATTCCGGCCTACAACGAAGAGAAACTCCTCGCTGCATCACTCCAGGCCGTGAAAGCGGCGGCCGGTGCTTTCACCGAGGCCGGTCTCGCGTGGGAGCTCGTCGTTTGCGACAACAACTCAACCGACCGCACCGCCGAGATCGCCAGGGCCGAGGGTGCGAAAGTCGTCTTCGAGCCCGTCAACCAGATCGGTCGAGCGCGCAACACCGGTGCTTCCGCCGCCACCGGCGAATGGCTCCTTTTTATAGACGCCGATTCCCAGCCCTCACGCGAACTGCTGGCCGATGCGGCGGCGCTCACCGGCCAGAACGATGTGTTGCTGGCAGGGGCGACCGTCACCCTGGACGAACAAACGCTCGTCGTGCGCTTGCTCTGCGGAGTTTGGAACTCGGTGAGCCGCGTGCGTCGCCTGGTGGCGGGCTCGTTTATCCTCGTGCGCGCGGCGGCGTTTCGGGAGGTGGGTGGTTTCAACCTGAATTTTTTCGCCGGCGAGGAGATAGATCTGGCGCTCCGTCTTCAAAAAACCACCGGACGCCGCGACCGCCAACGCACCGTCATCCTGCACCGTCATCCGCTCGTCACCTCCGCCCGCAAACTCAAACTCTACCGCAAACGCGAGATGGGGCGCTTCCTGCTGAAATCCGTTTTCCGTCCGATGAAAACCACCGCCAGCCGCGAAGACTGCGCGATGTGGTATGACGGGCGGCGCTAGGACTTCTGCCGAATGAACTACCGCCTCGCCACCCTCGCCGACGTTCCCGCTTTGGAGGAACTCATCCCGCTCTCCGCCCGTAAACTCCAGACCGAACACTACACCGCTGCGCAGATCGAAGGTGCCGTCGGCACCGTCTTCGGCGTGGATCGCCAGCTCATTCATGATGGAACCTTCTTCATCGCCGAGACCGAGGGGCGCGTCGTCGGCTGCGGAGGCTGGAGCAAACGCAAAACCCTCTTCGGCTCCGACCGCGCGCGCTCCACGCCCGACCCGCTCCGCGATCCCGCCACAGAACCGGCGATGATCCGCGCCTTCTTTGTGCACCCCGAGTTCGCGCGGCGCGGCATCGGTCGCCGCATCCTCGAACTTTCCGAGGCGGGAGCGACCGCCGCTGGTTTCAACAAGATCGAGATTATAGCCACCCTGCCCGGAATCCTTTTGTATCGCGCGTTTCACTACGTCAACGTCGAACGTTTTTACATCACCCTGCCGAATGGCGCGGCTATGCCGGTCGAACGCATGAGCAAGAACCCGCCGCCCGGGCAGGACAAAACCGCTCGCGCCCCCAAGCTCGTCGGGAATTGAAGTGGCGGCGGGGCGGCACACCTTGCTAATCATCCCGACGCTATGACCATCGCTGATCTTGCCAAGATTCCCGGCGGGACTTTCCCCGCTCAACGCTGGGGCCGCGGCCTTGTGGGCCAGGCCACCCAGCCCATCCAAGCCAAGGGTTTCTCCATGGGCTTTTCCGTGCTCGCCCCCAAGGGCGGCCAGGTGCCCTGGCACAACCAGGAACAAGAAGAGGTTTACTTCATCGTGCAGGGCGAAGGCGAAATCTGCGTCGGCACCGAGCGCAGCCCGATCAAAGCCGGCCAGGCGGTTTACATGACGCCGGGAATCTTTCACCAGCTCACCAATACCGGCGACGAGCCCATGCACATGATCTACGTGTATTGCCCGGGCGGCGACGTGGCCCACTGGCGCCAGGAACTCGCGGGCACCCTGCCGCCTGCAGGCACGGGCGACATTCCGCCTCTCCCCGCAGGAGCGCAGCCCCAGTGGACCAAGGTGGAGCCAAAGCCGCTCGGTTGAGTCCGGTTTGGCTTCAGGCCTTTTTATCCTTGGCGTAGTCGGCGTAGTATTTCGAACCGTAGTGATTGTAGCCGGAGTAGTGGGCGGCGGCGTTGCGGCCGGAGGGCATCAGGTTGAGCACGATGCCTGCGATCTCGATCTTGGATCGGGTAAACTTCTCGATTATCCGGCGGACGGCCGGGCGGGAAGTGTGGTTGTAACGCACGACGTAAATCAATTCCTCCGCGAGTTTGGCGAGCCCAAGAGCGTCGGGGAAAACGCCGGCGGGCGGGGTATCAATGATCACGACGTCAAACTGTTTGCGCAGGGCGTCGAGCAGGTGGTGAACCGGCGCGGAGTCGAGAATCTCAGTCGAGCGGCGGGTCGTGCCGCCGGCGCGCAGGAGATGCAGGGAGGGGCCAAGGGCGGTGATGCCAAGATCGGGATCCGTCAATACGTCAGGCGGAACGTTCGGGGACTTGTCAAACCAGCGCAGCAGGCCGCGATCGTTGGGCTGCTCAAAAAAGCGATGCTGGGTGGGCCGGCGAAAATCGGTGTCCACGATCAGGGTCTTGATGCCGTGCGACGCAAAGGCGGCGGCCAGATTGGAGGCGACGAAGCTCTTGCCCTCGCCGGGTAGGGTCGAGGTGACGAGGATGGACTTGGGCAACTCCAGGCGGGAGCCGAACTTGAGCTGGCCGTGGAGACTGCGCACCGCCTCGGCCGCCTCCTGGTCATCGGCGCGGGTGAGCAAATGCGGGAGCAACTCGGGTTTGATTTTTGAGAAGGCAGGGAGCTCGGCCAGGAGGGGAAGATTGAGGTAGGTTTCGACGTCGGTCCAGCCCTTGACCCGGTTGAAGATGAGCTCGAGCGCAACGGGGTAGCCCACAAAGATACCGAGCCCCAGCACCGCCAGTATCATGGCGATTTTCTTAACGTCAGGCGACACGGGGCTGCCGGGGATTTGGGCGAGATCGGCGACGCGGACGTTGGAGTTTTCCAACTGGGCGGTGATCGAGGTCTCGTTGAGGCGGTTGAGGAGCTGGGCGTAGGTGGCGCGGTTCGTCTCGGCTTCGCGACGGAGGACGTTGAATTGCACGGCCATCGCATCGAGGCGGAAGCTCTCTTTCTCGGCCTGGGCGAGCTGGGCCTCCAGTTGCGTCTCCTCGTTCAGCGCCTTGGCGCGCTGGTTGCGGAGATTGGCCATGGCGGTGGAGATGAGCTCGGTGCGCAGGCGTTCCAGCGCCTCGCGGGAGCGGTCGTTCTCGATCATGGCCGGATGCCGGATGCCGTAGCGCTCGCCCATGATGGCGCGCTGGGTGCGCAGGTTGTCGAGCTGGCTTTGAACGGCGGATAGATTCGCGAAATCCGTGGCGGCGGCGAGTTCGAGGGGATCGCCACCGCCGGCGAGGATGGATTCGGCCTGGGAGAGACGGGCCTCGATGGCGACGCGGGCGACCCGCGCGGAGGTGACGGTGGTGCTGAGCGCCTTCATGCGATCCACGACGATGTTGCGGCTCTCGTCGAGGGAGACCATGCCGCTCTCCTCGCGGTATTTCTGGAGGGCGCGCTCCGAGGCCTCGGCCTTTGCCCGCAGCTCCTGGGTTTGCTCGCGAAGGAAGGCGATGGCGGAGTTGTTGACCGCGCTGTTGCGATCAAGGAGGTGAACGATGAACTGCGTGGCGAAGCGCGAGGCGATCAGGGCGGCGGAAGCGGGGTCGCGGTGCCGGAAGTTAATGCCGGCAAAAAACGTGTTTCCCTGACGATTGGCGGATACGTTTCCCCCGATGATTTGGAGGAGTGCCCCCCGCATCGCAACGGGCGTGAGAGTGGAAGTCGCAGGGTCGGCGTAAGGCTGCCAGGCGCGCAGTTTTTCAGCCTCGCTCAGAGAGTCCACAACCCGGGCGATCATGGCGGGGCTGGTGATCTGCGCCAGATAGGTATCGAACATGGCATCGTTTTTACCGCCCCCGACCGACTGGTCCACGACCTGGGCCATATCGAGCACCCGCTCACTGCGATCAACGAGAATGCGGGCTCCGGCCCGATAGATCTTGGGCTGGCTCAGGAGCCAGCCGCCGACAAATACGCACGCGAGAAGAGCGAGCACGGAGGCGGTGATCGCCCGCTCGCGGATGCAGAGGATGATCTCGCGCGGCGTGAGCGCGTGCAGGCCTCCGGGAGCGGAGGCTTTGGCCGATGAGCGCGGAGCGGGTTTGCCCTGGGACGGGTTGGCTGGAGAGCCTGGCGATGCCATGATTGATTTTTAGAAGAGGCGCTCGGGAACAAAGAGCGTGTCGCCCGGGTAAACGAGGAAGACCTCATCCTTCCCCCGGCCGGAGATCATACGCTCCACGTTTACGGTGAACACCTTTTCCTCGCCAGTCTCAGGATCCTTGCGGGAAACGCGCACACTGTCGGCGCGGGCGATGCGGGTGAAGCCGCCGGCCGCACTGACGGCCTGGACGATGCCGAGGGAGGCGGATTCCGCCGGAAACTCGATCTTGCCCTGGCGGGCAAACTGCCCGAGCAGCGAGATCTCCTTTTTGCTGTATTCGCGGACCTGAAGCGTGATCTGGGGGCGCACAAATATCTGCGCGGCGACGTAGGTTTCCTGAATTTTTTTCTCCGCATCGGCCAAAGTGAGGCCGGTGACCCGCACATCGCCGAGCAAGGGCACGTTGATATTGCCGTTGCCGGAAACCCGGAGCTGGGTGGAGAGGTCCGTCTCGCCGTTGACCGCGAAGCTCACTACGTCGAGGGGGAAGAGCCGGTAGGCCGCTTCATCAGCCGCAAACGAGGTGGAACAGCCGAGCCTGATCGCGGCGATGAAAACAAGGAAAAGCCCCTTGAACATGAGGTGAATAGGGACGGATTAGAAGGAGAGGTCCAACGTGAAGGAAAGGATGGTGCGATGGTAATCGGCGAGGGCCAGATTAGACTGGCTGACCCGGTGGGTCAGACTGGTGCCGGCGCTCCAGTGCTCGTTGATGCCGTAGGCGAGCGAAAGCCCGAAGTTGTAAGCCTCGTCGGAGCGGGAGAAGGGGCCGGGCTTCTGCTCGATCCGGGAGTTTTCATATCCCAGGGAGGCCCCGGCGGAGAGCTCGTCGGTCAAAGCCTGGCGGAAACTAAGCGTGACGTCGAAAACGCGGGCGGATTCGGCTCCGGCGGTGGTATCGAAGTTATTCGAAGCGGAGAGCGAGAACGTGGACTTCTGGACGGGATTCCAATCCAGATCCACGCCGAGGAGCATGGTATCGTCCGAGCCGCCGTTATCGAACGCGCGATAAGCGTAGCCCACGCTCGTGCTGCCACTGAGTTTCGGGGCGAGTTCACCTTCTAGACCAAATTGAAAACGATGATTCTGGCTGCTGGGGTTGCTCACGGGGCCGACGCGGTTGGTCGCCTTTTCCGGACTGAAATCGTAAGTTGCCGAGGCGGTGAGCTTGGGCGAGTAGCGATAAACCATACCGCCACCCAAGCCGTAGGACGAGACGTCGTTGTAACCGGGGGAGTTGAACTGCGAAAGGCGGTAGTTGGCGTTGACGCGAACGCCGGTTTTTTCGCTGTAAAAATAGTTCATTCGTCCGCTGCCGCGGTATTCATCCGATTCGACGCGGGTGAGGAGCAGATCATTGGCTTCGGTGGTCCGGGCGTAACCCAAGGAGAGCGAGGCCATGCCCTTGTCGGCGCGGTCCAAGGTAAACGTGCCATCGAGATAGGGATCGATCGAGTCCTGCCCATCGGCATCAGCGAATGTGAACGCCTTCACGCCGGCCTTGACCGA
>JAIYBI010000330.1 GCA_027488595.1 Opitutaceae bacterium
GGGAAGCGACAGGACTGACAACACACCAATGACACAAAAGACGGAGCGGGGGAAACTACGGCAAAGGTTGAAGGGGGAAAATGGAGACGTCCACGCCGGGAGAGGTGTGGGCGTGGTCGGCGGGGCGGGCGGGGGCGGGAAAACCGTTGTCGGTGAAGAGGGACGTTTCGGCGGTGGTGACAGTGGCTGGAGCGAGCGGATAGGGAGTGTGCCAGACGCGGCCGCTGGCGAGGCTGCCGTTGCGGCGGCGGGAGTAGAGGAGGTAGCGTTCGGCGAGGAAATACTCGAGCGAGCCGGGCAGGGCGGGGGCGAAGGGAGCGGCGGGAGCATAAGCGAAGGTGCTGGATGATCCGCCGGGGCGTAGCGAGTGGAAGCGGGCGGTCGAGGCGGAGGTAAGGGGGCCCTCCTTCGCCAAGGCTTCGGAGGGTGAAAGCGGGCGTTCACCGTGTTGGCGGGCGAAGACGTAGGGAAGCGAGAAGAAGGTGCGGGCGAGCGCGACGGCGATGTGGTTGTTGCAATCGAGGGAGTAGAACCAGACGCCGGGTGTGCCGTCGGCGGTGTGGACGTAGGTGCGCAGGTTGAGTTCGAGGAACCACGAGAGGCCGGGCACGGGCGGCAAAAAACGCGGGCGGATGCGGTCCATCCAGAAGGGCACCACGCCGAGGTAGGCGCGGTCTGCGTAGGTATCCACGAAAAGGCCGGGCGGAAGGGTGGCCTGGATGGCGGCGGGGTCCCAGGCCCAGTGGAGAAAGAGAAGGTGATGCCAGCTCTGGAACATCACCGGCGAGGAGGTGGGACGGACGCGGAGTGCCTCGCGTTGAGCGAGGGTGGGGCGTTGAAACGGAGCGGCGGCGGTCACGGGCAAAAAGCTGCGCGTCTCGGGCGGGATTGCAAAGCGTGTGGGTGGGCGGCCGCGCATACCCCAGGGATCGGGCCGTAGTTTATGGATCAATTTTGTGTGTTAACTCCGACGTGGTCTGGCCCAGAAGTGTCCGACAAGGGACTGCCGACAATGAACAGGTTAACTCAGTCCCCAACTCGACTTCGTTTACTTTCACTCTCCCCTTAATCGCTTGCTCACCGCGGTTAAATCGCTGCCGCCGTTGATTTTCCCCTCGTCCATTATCACGCAGCTTCGATACTCGTCGGTCTGTCATGGATGATCTGACCAGAGCCTTCTACGCGACCTGCGCCACAAGGGTGGCGGTCGGGTATTCGCGGGCCGTGGTCGCAATCGATCTCCTGGTCGTCTTTAGCGATTGCCGGAAGGTCCTCGATTTGGGCTGTGGCAACGCCCGCGACCTGGCCGCTTTGCTGCGTGGCGGGAAGGATGCGTATGGGGTCGATGCCGTCCCGGCCATGCTCCAGACGGCGGCGGAAAATCTGGCTACCCAAGGCATCTCCACGCAGGGCCGGCTCTTCGAGGCGGAGCTGCCCGATTTGGCGATGTTCGCCGACGCTGAATTCGACGGTGTCCTTTGCTCCGCTGTCTTGATGCATTTACCCGAGGAGAAGCTGTTTGATGCGATTTACGCGATCCGCAGAGTGCTCCGTCCGGGCGGCCGCCTGCGCGTCTCCGTGCCCTCCCGCCGCACCGATGTGAATCCGCACACCCGGCGCGATGCGGAGGGCCGTCTTTTCACCGACCTCGCACCGGCGAAACTACAACTGTTACTGGAACGCGTCGGCTTCTCGCGCGTCGCCGCCCGGCTCTCCAATGACTCGCTTGGGCGGGCCGGCATCGAGTGGTGGTGCGGAGATTTTACCCGGCTCAGCGATGCAGGAGACCGGCCGCTGCATTTGGTGGAAAGCATCCTGAACCGCGACAAGAAGGACGCCACCTACAAGCTCGCCCTCTTCCGTGCCATGGCCGAGATCGCCCAGACACAAAGCCACCTCGCCGTCTACACGGTGGAGGAAAAGGTGAAAATCCCGCTCTCAACCGTAGCCGAAAAATGGATACTCTACTACTGGCCGATTTTTGAGAGCGAAGTGTTCATTCCGCAGCGCACGAACGAGCGACTCGGGCAGGGTCAAGGAGTCGCCATTCGAAAGCCTCTCGAGGGTCTTATCCGGCATTTTCAAGGCACCGGGGGATTGACGGGATTTTACTCGGACTGGAAGGGCGGTCGCCTGGCCGGGGATGCGGCGCGAATCTTCAACCGCACACTCAGTCAGTTCCAATCCACGATCCACACCATGCCCGCCAAACATGCAGGCGGAGGGCATTACGACGTCTTTCAATATGATGCGTGGGACAAGTCGCTCGTCATGGATGTGGCCCTGTGGCGCGAACTCTGCCTCATGGGTAGCTGGATTCGGGATGCCACGATCCTGCGCTGGGCGGAGCAGACAGAAATTTTTGCGAGGGGCGCGGTAAAAGCCAGCATCGTCATCGACCGCCTCCTTCTCGCTCCTGACCAGGGGCGCAACGTGACCGAGGCCCAAAAGTTCTTCGCGACATTGCCATCACGGCCCTGCGTGTGGTCGCAAAAAGAACTCGTCGGCAAAGCATTCGACGTCGATCACGCCATGCCGTTTTCCTACTGGCGGAACAACGACCTCTGGAACCTATTCCCCGCCGCGCCAGACATCAACGCCAACAAGAGCGACAAGCTTCCGACCTATCGCCAACTTCACGGCAGCCGGGACATCATCGTTGATTATTGGCGGGGACTCGAAGGCGCCATGGGAGTGCGCTTCGAGCGCGAGGCGCAGACGCTGCTCGGGCGTGAAACGTTCCAGAAGAGGAATTGGGAGACACTGCTCTTCTCGCGCTTTGTCGAAGCATTCGAGTTGACTGCCAACCAGCGCGGGGCCGAGCGCTGGCAGTGGTCCGGGCTACCCCAAGAAAACAAGACGTCGACTGTTCAGCGTATGGCGCCCTCGTCCGTCCGTTACCCGGAGACAGAGGAGAAAAGCTTCGGTGACGAGCCGGTGGAGTTTCCGGCGGGGGCGATCCTGCGGTTTTCCGAGGTAGGTGATCGTGCCTTTAAGACCTGCCTGCCTCTGGTCGGAGCGCTCGCGGCGGGGACGGCTTTTCATGGACTGGAAACCGGCTCGCTAGATGACCTTGGGGACTTGGATTGGATCGAAGTGCCGGCACGCTGGTCGCGAAAGAACCGTTTCGTCGTGCGCGTGGCCGGAGACTCGATGGAGCCCACCCTCAAACGAGGGGAATTGGTCGTCTTCGAGTATCACCGCAGCCCTAGGCGCGACGGCGAGATCGTGATCGCCAATCTCCCGGAGTTCGGCGCGGACGGCGGCACGGGCACCGAGACGATCAAGCGAATCTGTCAGGATGCCGCGGATTGGATTTTCCAGCCCGACAATCCGGCCCATGAGCCCATCCGGATCTCAAAAACCGAAATCATTCACCCAATCCTCGGCACCTTCGTGGCGAAGTTGTGAGAGGTCGAACCAACGGGGTCGTGCCGTCGTCTGTTGATTACCCCAGCAGCCCGTAACAGGCGATAAGCTTGCGGCCGATCTCGCGGCGGCGGGCCGCCGAAACGGTGCCGTAATGCGCGGTGACCTGGTCCCAAGTGAGTCCATACATCATCGCACAGTTAACCAGCGTGGCATGGTCAAGGCCGTCCCCGCCGTTGAGTCGCACATTATGCGCACCGGCCTCCATGCCCGGGCGAAGGGTAGTGCAATAAAGCACGTTCACCACGGAGCCGACGCGGGCGCACACGTCGTTTGGCGAAATGACCACGGCTGGATGCTCCTCCTTGTCCGTGGGCACGATTCGGGCTTGGTTACAGCCCGCAGCGGGGATGCGCCCTCGGACGCGCCCTGTCCGCGACCAGAATCTCGGCACCACCTTGCTTCACTTATTCTAGCAAAGGCGTTGAGGGAATCAGGAACGCTCCCGGAATGCCGGCGTCCAGCGTCACGAGGCGCGCGCCGTGCTTTTGGGCCAGCACCAGGAGGTGCCCGTCCGTTGTTTCGGCGGGCGTATTGACGTAGGCGGGCAAGGTATCGGTTCCCAGGTCGTCCGAGAGGAGGCGAAAGGTGAAGCGGGTGTTTTTCTTTAGCGTCACCAACGCAGCCCGCGCGGTCATGATATCGGGCTGGAGCTTGGCCAAGACGGACACTCTGACGAAGCCGAGTTCAGTGATTGCGCAAGTCGCCAATTCAGCGTCGGCCGGCAACGTGCCGAGCCATCTGCTTGCGACGGGGTGCGCACCGTGGTGAGTGTGCCCAATCGCAAGCAGGACGTTGACGTCCAAAAGGGAGATCACGGGAAGTTGGCTAATAGATTTTTAATCTGCTCCGAGCTTACCTTTGGTGCGCGGGCCGGCCCTTGAGTGATCGTTAGTCCCGTTACCGGATCACGGACCAGTTTGTAGCCGGACGCGGGTTTTCTTACGCGCTTCGAGACGCCTTTGCGGACGCTTTTGGTTTTGGCAATGGAGGCAGTAGGCATGCAAGCACGCTTGCAATCAGACCCGGTGAAGACAAGCCGCGAGGGCGAGCAGCACATTTACGTTAAGCAGGGGCCTCACGGTCATTCGGCTGTAGCGCGCGCCACGTCCTCGGAGGTAATCGGTTTTTGACCGGGACGTCTCGCCGTGATCATCAATCCAGTAAGAGGATCGCGTATCAGCTTGTTCATTTTAGGACTGAGTGGCTTGGCAACAACCGCACTGCCCCGGGATTTCTTCTTAAGAACAATGGTAGGCATGATTGAAAAATGCAGCGGATCAGGAACGAGACAAGCCGCCGTTTATCGTCCTGCGGACGTCAACGCTGAAGCCGTCCGGCTGACGCGATTACCGCCGCCACCGCCAATCTCACGTCCACCGCGGTAGTCTCCTTGCCCAGCGAAAACCGGATCATCTGCCGGGCCGCCGCGCTCTGCGGTTTCATGGCGCGGATGACGTGCGACGGCTCGTCGGGAATCCGGCAAGCAGGCGAAGCAGGCTTTTGCGGGGCGGCGGGAAAGGCGGTCACAATGCGAGTTCCGCCGGATCGACCTCGCGGTAGCTGCCGGGGGCGAGGTTGCCGAGGGTGAGTTTACCGAAGGCGGTGCGGTGCAGGGCGGTGACGGTGAGGCCGGCGGCGGCGTCAAACACGCGGCGGACTTGGCGGGATTTGCCCTCGATCAAGGTGACTTCGGCTAGGCGAGGTGCGAGTTGGCGGAGGGTCGCGGGAGCGCACGGGGCCTCCTCGCCGTCGAGCGTCAACGTGCCGGCGGCGAAAAGGGGGATAAGCTCGGGCGGCAGGTCGCGGTCGAGGGCGGCGTGGTAGACCTTGGGGACCTTGTGCTTCGGTGAGGTGAGGCGGTGAACGAGGTCGGTCTGGTCGGTGAGGAGGAGCAGGCCGGAGGTCTCTTTGTCGAGACGACCCACGGTGGTGACGACGGGGTTGCGGTCGCGCCAGCGGGGCGGGAGCAGGTCGTAAACCAGCGGGGCCTCGCGCAGGTCGTGCGAACAGGTGAGACCGGTGGGTTTGTTGAGGAGAAGGAGCAGGCCCTCGGGGTGGTCGAGCGGCTCGCCATCAATTCGCACGGCGGCGGCGGCGGGCTTGAGGCCGGGGTCATTGACGACCTTGCCGGCGACGGAGATGCGGCCTGCCTTGAGCCAGTCGCGGGCATCGCGGCGGGAGCAGTAACCGAGGCTGGAGAGAAGTTGATCGAGGCGGCGTGCGGTCATGAGGGATGACGATGCGACAAGGGCGGGCCGTAGCGAAACCGAAAACCGCACATTGAACTCGCGGCGTCGGAGCCGGCGCGAGACAGTGCGGCGAGTTTGAATCCACCAGACATGGCCACCGCCGTCCCGCCCGTATCCGCTCCGCAGCCCGCCGCGTTTCAACGCTTCCTCGGCCTCGTTCGTCCGCAGGCGGGACCGATTGCCTTCGGCGTTGTTCTCATCCTGCTGGCCACGGCGGTAACGCTGCCGGCTCCGTGGATTTTCAAGTTGGTGATTGATGACGCGCTCCCGGCGAAAGATCTCGGAAAGTTGGGCGTATTATTGGCGTTGTTTGCCGCTCTCTTTGTTGCGCGCGCCGTGCTGACCCTTTGGCGGAACCGGGTGCTGCAATACGCCGGAATGAGGGTGACGTGCGA
>JAIYBI010000090.1 GCA_027488595.1 Opitutaceae bacterium
CAACAACGGCATGCCGCTCATGGCCACCGCCGTGGTGGACAACTCCACCGCAGTGAACTCGACGATCACCTTCAACTTCACCGGCCTCTCCGCCGCCGAGCGCCTCGAACTCATCACACTTTTCAACCACAACTACGCTAGCGGCACCAACACCGCCTACGGCCAGACATATACCGCCAACCCTGGCCTTTTCCTCGGGTTCTCCGCCACCTCGACTTACTCGACCGGCGACATCCGGTTCTACGGCGACAACGACACGACTGTAGCGAACCGTCCGCAGTTCTCCCTCGACTATTCCACCCCGCCCGTCGCGCCGAACCCGCCCTCCGCCCTCGCCATCTCCACCGTCACCTCATCCACCCAGCTCACCCTGACCTGGACCGACAACGCCGACAACGAAACTGGCTTTAAACTCGAACGCTCACTCGACGGAACCACGGGCTGGACCCAAATCGCCGCCCCCGCCGCCAACGCCACCACCCACACCGACACAGGTCTCTCACCCGCAACCGCCTATTTCTACCGAATCCTTGCCACTAACACCGGCGGCGACTCCGCCTACTCAAACATGGCCTCCGCCGCCACCTTCCCAGTCGCGCCCAACGCTCCGTCCGCCCTCGCTGTTGGCTCCACAACATCATCTACCCAACTCACGTTAACCTGGACCGATAACGCGGACAACGAAACTGGTTTCAAACTTGAACGCTCGCCCGACGGAACCGCCGGCTGGACGCAAATCGCCGCCCCCGCCGCCAACGCCATCACCTACACCGATACCGCCATCGCCCCCGGTGCGACTTACTTCTACCGTATCAGATGCACCAATACAGGCGGCGACTCCGCTTATACCGCCTCCGCCTCGGGCACCACGTGGACACTCGCCCAGGCTTGGTTCGCCGCAAACGGCCTGCCCACCGGCACCAGCATCTCAGCTGATTCCGACGGCGACGGCGTCTCCAACCTCCTCGAATATGCATTGGGCGGCAACCCCGTCTCCGCCGCCTCCGCGCCCGCACCGGCGCTGGGCATTAGCAACAGCGGTGGGACCTTTCTTACCTTCACGTTTACCCGCGCAACAAACGACACGACCTACATCGTTCAAGGTTCCTCCGACCTTGCCATCTGGACCGACCTAACCACTAACCCCGGCACCTTCGGCCAAAGTGTCACCTTCGTTGACTCGGTTGACCTCTCCACCTCCAACCCGCCCCGCCGCTTTCTACGCCTCAAGGTCAACCTGCCGTGAACATACCCCCCCGCACCCGACGTTTCCAGTCTGGTCCTCCCCTCTCACAGATTGAGAAACCCATCGGGACAGGGTAACCCGGACAGTGTCGCCACCAACCCGGACACCACCGCGCCGCTCTACATCGGCACACTGGATTCCTATCAGGGATACGGCTGGAACAGCCTCATCAACGATGTCCGAATTTATAATCGAAAGCTCCTGCCGTCGGAGGCCACCGCCATCAAAACACGGTGCAATAAAGCCATCGCCACAACGGCCAACCCCAGCGCCAAACCGGCGTGCCCTCCGGTATGCCCGCTTGTTAGTATAACATAAACCCACCTCATGCTCGCCCGAAGTAGATTCTAACCTCGAAATCGCTCCTATCCCCTATGCTCGACCACGTTTTGCGCGCGCTTGCCGCGATCTTAGGATTGGCGCTTCTGCCATCTGCTTCGTCCCACGGACAAACCTCCGTCATTGATCTCCCCACCCCCCAGGAACCCACGTGGGGGCGCGAACCCGTCGTCACTGACTCGCCCGCACGAGCGCATATCGTGCTCAACGGCCTCTGGCGCTTCCGCCCCTCCGCAGACATCTCCGATTTCGGCCCCGCCTCTTACGAGCGCAAGGACTGGGGGTTGCTCTGGGTGCCCGGCGACTGGCGCCCCGCCTACAACTGGCCTCGCTGGGGCGTCCTCCCTGGCCCGCAGGACTTCGGCCCCGTCAAATGGGAACACACCCTTATGCAGGGCGTTTACGCCCGCCCGCTAACCATCCCCACCGACTGGGCCGGCCGCGCCATCTTCCTCGATTGCCGCCGTCTCTCCACCGACGCCGTCGTCTGGCTCGACGGCAAAAAACTCGGCTCCCTCGCCTTCCCCGGCGGCGAGTTCGACCTCACGCCGCACGTCAAACCCGGCTCCACCCACGAACTCCGCCTTCTCGTCGTCGCCGATGGCTCAGGACAGACTGTTCTCTACCTAGAGGGCACCATGGGCGATACCAAGACCGCCGCCAAACCCGTCCAGATCAACCACCGCGGTCTCGTGGACGACGTCATCCTCGTCTCCCGCCCCGCCGGCCCGCGCGTCGCCGACCTCTTTATCCGCCCCTCCGTCCGCGAAAAACGTCTCTCCCTCGATCTCAAGTTTAAAAACCCGCCCACCTCCGGCGAACTCACTCTCGATTTCGCCGTCCGCCCCTCATCCGCCGCACCCGATTCCACTCCGGCCAAAACCTGGTCGCGCACCGTCCCTGCCGCCGCCTTCGCCGCTCCGCTTTCCGTCGATCTGCCGTGGGCCGATCCCGTTCTCTGGGACACCGAAAATCCCCATCTCTACGACCTCTCCGTCACGCTCAGCCCCGCCTCCGCCAAGTCCCCCAAAACCTCCGCCCCCGCTGCCGCCACGCCCACCTTCGACGTGTTCACCCAGCGTTTCGGTTTCCGCGAGTTTTGGATCGAGAGTCGTCATTTTATTCTCAACGGCGCCCCCATCCGCCTTCGCCCCGCCGAGTTCCTCGCCCAGTTCAAAGCACCCGTCACCGCCGACTACAAATGGGGCGAGGGCGGATTCCACACCGCCGCCACCCTCGAAGGTTACTTGCGCGGAAAAAAGCGTCTCGGCTTCAACCTCGTCGAGACCTGGCCCGGCGGCCCGCTCGACCGAAGTCGCGTCCTCTACCACGACCAGCTTCACGAGATAGCAGACCGTCTCGGTCTCCTTGTCATGAGCGAGCTCCCGTCCATGGTGCCGCTCGCCAAGGACAAACTCTGGGAGGACCCCGCCAAACGCGCCGTATGGGAGTCCGAGACCGCCTCCTGGATCCGTCGCCAACGCAACCACCCGAGCATCATCGCGTGGGTTCACTCGCCGAATTATTTCGGGCAAAACTCCCTCACCTCGGACCCCGCCGCCGTCGGCCAGCACGCCTTGATGGAGCTTGCTAACGTCACCTACCAAGAGACCGCCGTCCCCGGCCGCGCCGCCAACGCCTTCATTAAATCCCTCGACCCCACCCGCCCCGTCACCACGCACCACGGCGCCACCGTCGGCGATTTCCTCGCGGTCAACACCTACCTCAACTTCACCCCGCTCCAGGAGCGCGAGGACTGGTGGAGCGACTACGCCGCCAAGGCCGACCTCCCCTTCATGGCCATCGAGTTCGAGTTCGCCCTCAGCTACTCGTTCCAACACGCCCGCTGGCTCGCCCGCAACGGCGGCAACGGCGAGCGCTTCGACACCGAATACATCGCCGCCCAGATGGGCGAGGTCGCCTACGCCACCGAGCCCGCCGCCCTCCGTGAGGGCCACGTCACACACTGGCAGGGCAAACCCCAGTCCTGGCTCAACAGCCATCACTACTACGGCAAGGGCGACTGGGATCTCTGGACGACCTTCCCCGCCTACGGCGACTACATGCGCGACACCGTCACCCGCTCCCTCCGCGCCCTCCGCACTTGGGGCGTGGACGGCGGCGCCATCCCGTGGGAACTCGCCGCGCTCTTCCGCCACGACCAGCCCGTCGACGCCCGTCTCGACTTCGGCCCCTTCGTCCCCGGCACGCGCGGCGTCTACCGTCCGTCCGCCCCGCTCGCCGGCCTCGATGGCCTGCCCCCCGACGGCGCCGGCCAGCCCTACGGTTTCGCCGCCGCCCTCCAGCCCTGGCTCCGCCCCGCCTTCGCCTGGATCGCCGGCGGCCCGGACCGTTTCACCCGCAAGGACTCCCGCTTCTTCTCAGGCGAACGCATCGAGAAACAGCTCGCCCTCGTCAACGACCGCCTAGTCCCGCTCGCCTTCGACCTGCGCCTCTCCGCCTCCGCCGCCGACTACCAAAAATCCTTCAAAGGCACGCTCCAACCCGGCGAGATTCGTTTCCTCCCCGTCGCTTTCACCGCGCCGTTCGCCGCCCTCCAGCGCCTCGAAGGCGAACTCGTTCTTTCCGGCACTCTCGGCACCGAACCCCAGTCCGACCGTTTCGCCTTCTCCGTCTGGCCGCGCCCGTCCACCGCCCCGACCAAATCCGCCGCCGCCCCGCTCCTCTTCGACCCCTCCGGCCGCACCTGCGCTATGCTCGAAAAACTCGGCGTCACCACCGAGCCGTGGGACGGCGTCACCCGCTTCGAACCCGCCGGTCGCATCGTCATCATCGGACAAAACGCGCTCCGCCAACAGGCCGACTTGCTGACATTGCTCTCTCGTATCACCCGCGCCGGTGCCCGCGTCCTCGTCTCCCGCCAGCACCCAGACTGGCTCCGCGACGGCCCCGAGTTCCGCGTCGCGTCCATCGTCTCCCGCGAAGCCTTCCCCGTTCGCCCCGACCACCCCGTGCTAGCCGGTCTATCCGCCGCCGATCTCCGCGACTGGCGCGGCGAAAGCACGCTCCTCCCGCCCACCGCCACCAGCCCGGCCCCGTCCCGCCTAAGCAACTCCCCCGGCGAGGAGCCCATGCACTACCGGCGCTGGGGCACCCTCGGCGCTGTCAGCTCCGCCCCCGTCGAAAAACCCCACGTCTCCGGATGGCGCCCCATTCTCCACTGCGAATTCGATCTCGCCTATACTCCGCTCATGGAACTCGACCTCGGCTCGGGCCGCATCGTCTGGTCCACACTAGACCTCGAGGACAACGTCGGCCTCGACCCCGCAGCCACCCGGCTCGCCGCCAATCTCCTCCACTACCTCGCCGCCCCGCTTCCGCCGCGCGCCTCCTCGCCCGTCCGACTGCTCTCCTCCGCCGAATGGCAATCGCGTCTCGCTGCCCTTGGCGTGCGCACCGTCGCCACCAACCGCGTGCCCGCCCCCGGCTCGCCCGGCCTGCTCCTCCTCGATCCCGCCGCCAAGCCCAACGCCCAAGATCTCGACGCCTTCCTCCAGGCCGGCGGCACCGTCGCCGTCCTCCCCGCCTCCGCGCCGACGTCCGTGCTCGGGCTCGGTCTCACCCGCGACCGTCGTTTCACCGGGGCCGATTCCTCCCCCGATTGGCCCGCCGCCGCCGGTATCGCCCGAGGCGACTTGCGCCTCCGCACCGCCTTCCCCACCTGGCTAGCCGACGCCGATACGTCCGCCTTCGGCACCGCCGTCGCCGCCGGCGGCCTGCTCGCCCGCCGTTCGTCCGGGGCGGGCAACATCCTCTGGCTCCAGCTCGATCCGTGGTCGCTCGACGTGGAAAAAATCCCCGCCCTCCGCACCACCCGCTGGCGGCTCACCCGCGCCTTCTGCCAGGTGCTCGCCAACCTCGGCGTCGAGTTTGCCGCCGACCAGGCAGCCTTCGACCCCGCCGTCCGCCAGCGGCTCTGGTTGCGCGCCGACTGGCGCGCAGCCCTCACCGGCCGCCACGAGGCGTCCGCAACCCCGCTCGCCGACACAGGCTTCACCGAGGCCGCCACCGCCGCCACCACCCGCGATTTCGACGATTCCGCCTGGCTCTCCACCGCCGTCCCTAACCCGTATCACCGTCCGGGATACATGGAATACCTTGGCGGCGATTGGGTCGACGCCGACGGCGAGGCCGTCTTCCGCCGCGAAGTCTTCATTCCCGCCGCCTGGGTCGGCCGCGACCTCGTTCTCAACCTCGGCCGCATCGTCCAGACCGATGTTACGTTCTTCAACGGCGAGCGAGTCGGCGCACAGCAAAGCGGTGCCACCCCGCGCAGCTACCGCATTCCGGGCCGCCTCGTGCAGGCCGGGCGCAACGTTCTCGCCGTCCGTGTCTGGAACGAACGCGGTCGCGGCGGCCTGATCGGCAACCCCGGCACCGACTGGCCCGGCGAAAAGTCTCTCGTCATCGACGACTCCCTCTGGCTCGCTCCTGCCGACACCACTCCCAGTCGTTTCCTCGGCCTCTACCACCCGGACTACCGCAACGACCACGGCTGGGGCGACGACCCCTACCGCTACTGGAAATGGTAACGCCCCGTCCCCCGACATTCGTCATTGGTTATTAGTCATTCACGCGTCCGCGCGCGCTCCTCCATGATCGTCACCGCCAAGAAACGTATCCCTAACCTCTGGATCCTCGTCGCCATCCTCCCGTGGTCGGCCGTCATGTTCAAGTGGCTCGCCATGGGCACCGCGTTCACGTTCTCGTTGAAAAAGTTCATCGATAACCCCGCCGGCCTAACCTTCATCCTCAGTCTGCCGCAGGTCATGGCCCTCTTCCTCGGGCCGGTTTACAACTTCATGTCCGACCGCGTCTGGACGCGCTTCGGCCGCCGCAAGCCCTTCGTCGTCACGTCTTGGATCGGCGTCATTTTTTTCATCACACTGATGCCGCTGATGCCGAACTTCTGGTGGCTGCTCGCCGCCTACCTCGCCTACAGCGCCTTCAACGACATCGGCGGCGGGCCCATGGAAACCCTCAAGCAGGAGATCGTCCCACCCAAGCAGCGCGGTCTTTCCGCCGCTGGCGCCACGTGGATGTCCAACTTCGCCAACCTCACTTTCATGTTCGTCGCCATTGGGCGCTTCGATGACTACAAGTTCATGGCCGGCCTCCCTGTCACCGGCGAGCAATCCATCTACTGGAGCCTCGCCGCCGCCATGACGATCATGCTGCTCGTCATCATGCTCGGCGTGAAGGAGTCCGACCCCAAGAGCTCGCTGCGCGGCCAGCGATTCAGTTTCCGCAATTTCTTCGGCGGCATCCTCAAGCCAGACCTCTGGCCGGTCTATTTCCTCATCTTCGGCTCCGCCATGCTCAACGCCGGCCTCGGCGTCATGGGCGTCCTGCTTTACACCGAGCAATGGCAGTTCACCAAACAAGAGATGGGCCTCAACATCGCCGTCGGCGGCGTCATGAACATGGGCTTCATCACCCTCATCGCGCTCTTCGCCAACAAGCTGCCGCGTATGAAAACCTATCAGGTTCTCAATGTCTTGTTTCTCGTCATCAACCTGGCTTTCTACCTCTACGTCCACCTTGCCCTCTACGACCAGCGCCCCACCCTCGTTGAACTCATCGTCTTTGGCGAAACGCTCTCCATCGTCGGGATCCTTATCAGCATGGTCTATACCCCGCTGGTTTACGATTACGTCCCGCGAAACGAGATGGGCACCTACGCCGCTGGTGCCGCAATCCTCCAAAAAATCGTCGGCTTCGCCACGCTTAACGGCGTCGGCCTTTTCGTCTGGGCCTACTCGTCCGTCTTCCTGCCGCCGGGCGGCGACATGACGCGCGTCGCCCTCCGCCAGGATCTCCCCGCTGCCGAGGTGCAAGCCCGCCTCACCTCCCTGCCCCATCCCGCGACCGGCCAGCCCGTCGCCCCCTCAGATCTCAGCGTCGAGGCCTGGTATGCCACCGGTGCCGCCCTCGACCACGGCCGCGCCTTTGAGCTGCGTCTTAAAAACCCCGCAAGCATCGACCTCAAAAAACAGCGCGACGCCCTCGAAAAAAAAATCAACAAGCTCACCGCCCAAGAGAAAAACGCCCGCCGTCTCGCCGCCGCCGCCTCGTCCTCCGGAAAATCCGCCTCCGCCGCCGAACAGGAGGCCATTGCCGCCGCCCGCGCCGATGATCTCCGCCCGCTAGCCGCCGAGCTCGCGCGCATCGATGCCCAGCTCCAAGCCAACGCCGACGCTTTCCGCGCCGCCGTCATCCGCACCCTCGCCGACGATCTCGCCCCCGAGGGCTCCGCCCGTCGCTCCGCCGAACGCGTCCCGGGTTTCGTCGCGTCTTTCCCGTTGCCCGCCCGCCCGCCGACCACCGAGGTGGAAAAAGCCCTCGACCGCCTGCGTCTCGCCCACCCCGAGGTCGTCGATCTGCGCGTCGCCAAATCCGACTCCGGTTTCCGCCTCGATCTCTCCGCCGAGCTTCCCGCCGGCTCCGACTCCGCCGCCTCCGCCGCCACGCTCGCCGCTTCCATCGGCCGCCTCGGCCCCAAGCTACACGCCGATGTTTCCCGCCCGCCCGTCGTGCGCAGCGTCGAGTTCGTCGCCCTCGCCCTCGACATCGTCGAAGACCCGCTCGACCGCCACGTCTCGCCGATCACACGGGTCGTCAATCGCATCCTCGTCCGCTTCACCGATGTCGCCCCGCCCGAGCGCCGCGTCTTCGGGCTCGCCCGCGGTCTGCGCGGCGACTTCGAGCACGTCGGCGTCCGCCCGCTCGACCCCACGTCCTTCGCCATCCGCGTCGTCGCGTTACCACCCGCCAATCCGCCCGCCGATGTTTTCACCGCCCTCGAACAACGCGTCGTCGAGCTCGGCTCGCAACAGCGCATCACCGTCGTCCGCCCCGTGCTCGCCGCCACGTTCGCCAAGATGAAATACGACTACATGAGCGGCTACCTCTGGATGCTCGGCCTCGGCGTAATCGGCCTCGCCATCACCATCGCCTTCGCCCGCCGCGAGGCCAAGGGCCTCATCCACAAACGCGGACTCGAGGAATCCGAAGCCATCGTGGACGCCCCTGTCTCCACCTCCGCGGACGCCTCGCCCACCATGCGCGAGGAAACCTACACGCCCGGCTATTTCCTGCCCAAACTCGGCATCGTGATCCTAGGCCTCGGCATGATCGGCGTCGCCTCCTTTAACCTCGTCCCGTCCCTGCGCCTGCTGCTCTTCGGCCAGCGCGTCCAGGCCGAGGCCGTCGCCGTGTATAAGGAAAAACTCGGCGGCGAAACCGTCCGCCTCACCACCGACGCCGAGATCCTCGCCGCCCACGAGTCCTCTGATCGCTCCTACGTTTTCTGGAACGAATACCGCTACCGCGCCGCCGACGGCACCGACGTCGTTTTCCGCGCCTCCGCCGGTTCCCAGCTCAAGCCCGCCCACCCGCTCTTCGACGACGACGGCCTGCCCACCGTGCTCACCGCCTACCACGACCCCGCCTCGCCGAAAACCGTCCTCCTACCCACCGAGTTCAGCACGTGGTTCATGCCGGGCACCCTCGCCCTCTTCGGCGCCATCGGCGCCATCCTCGGCACCATCCTCGCCTGGCACGCCCGCCGCCCCGTCCCGCTCCCGCACATCCATCCTTCCTGATCAAATGGCGGCGACCTCGCCCGGGCGAGCCCCTGACGGCGTGCTTACTCGCCGGCTCATATGCTGCCGATTAACTACTTGAGGGCAGACGTCATCCCCTCCCTTGCTCCACACCTCCACGCTCCTGTCGCCCCATGATCAAAATCGTCCAATGCTGGGATGACGCCGTCGAGGACGACATCCGCCTCTGCGACCTCCTCCGTGCCCACGGAGCCAAGGCCTCCTTCAACATCAATCCCGGTCTCCACGGCGCTGTCCGCGGTCACCGCTGGCGCTACAAGGACACCAAGGACGTGCTCCGCCTCGCCGCCTCCGAGCTCGTGCCCGTTTTCTCCGGTTTCACCGTCGCCAACCACTCCGTTTCCCACCCCTGGCCGCTACGCATCACCGCCGCCGAGTGGCGCCCCGAGGTTTTCGACGGACGCAAGCGCCTCCAGGATCTCTTCGGCCAACCCGTCCTCGGTTTCGCGTATCCCTATGGCCAATACGACGAGGCCACCGCCGCGGTCGTCGCCGAGGCCGGCCACGTTTACGGTCGCATCTGCGAAAACGCCACCCCCTGCCACCCCGCCCTCGACCGCTTCCGCCAGCCCACCGACTGCCACTTCGCCGCTCCCGAATTCTGGGAACGCTACGTGCGTGCCAAAGCCTCCGGCGCCCCGTTATTTTATTTTTGGGGCCACAGCTACGAGATGGTCACCGAGGACGACTGGCGCGCCTTCGACGCCAAACTCGCCCGCCTTGCCGCCGACCCCGAAGCGGTCTGGGCCGACCTGCCCGAGGTCTTCTCCCCCGTCACCGCCTGACCTTTGCCCATGCAACTCATGTCCGACGCCCTCGCCGTGACCGGCTCCCGTCACGGCCTGATTTTTGAACCCCTGCAAAACCGCTGCCGCCTCCTGCGCTTCTCCCGCTTCGATCTCGCGCCCGCCTTCGGATTTCGCGCCGGCCTCCGCGTCGGCGACCGCGAGGTCGTCTTCCCTCTCTGCCCGCTCGACGGCGCTTCGCCGTTCTCCCTCGTCGATCAACGCTCCGGCCCCGCCACCTGGGGCCTACGCGGCATCGACTCCGCCTCCGGCCTCAAGGTCGCCCTCGACGTCTACCTGCCCTTCCGCCCGCGCGACGCAGACTTCTCCACCGCCCCCGTCCTGCTCTTAGAGCTGCACGTCGAACCCCTCGGCGGCCAGTTCCGTTGGGACGCCGCCGTCACCCCGCCCGACCACGCCGAACTTTTTCTCGAAATCACCGGTGGCCCTTTCGCCCAAGAGCCCGCCCGCGCGTCCCTCGATCTCGTCTTCGACGCCGACCGCGCCCTACCCGATCCCGCCGCCAAGGAGTGGTGGCACGGCCGCAACGTCCCACTCCCCCAGCGCGACCGCCTGGCCGCCCTGCCCGGCACCCGCCTCGTCGGCACGCGTTTCACCCGCACCGTAAAAACCGCCGCGCCCTCCCCGCTGCGCGTCACGTGGTCCACCTTCAGCGCGCCCGCTCTTCTGCTGCACGACCAACCCTCGCCATTTCGCTACACTAAAAACTTCCGCTCCCTCGCCGCCGTCTCCGCCTGGGCCCGCACCCACGCAGACGAAATCGTCGCGCAGGCAGCCGACTTCGCCCGCGCTGCCGCCGCCCCGGTCGGCGGCGTGGCCGTCGATCACCTCCTCGCCCACACACTCCACAGCTGGCAGGTCAACACGTGGTGGACGCTCCAGCCCGACGGCTCCGACTGGTTCAGCGTCTGGGAGGGCAACTGCTACTTCCACTCCACCGTGGACGTCGAGTTTACCCAGTCACCCTTCTACCTCGGGTGGTGGCCGGAACTCCTCGGCCTCCAGCTGGATCAGTGGACGCGTTTCGCCAAACCCACCGCCGCCCTCCTCGGCGACTCCGCCCGCGACGCCACCTTCCTATCGCACGATATCGGCTGGGGCTGCTCCGTCGGCCGTCAGCACTACCCGCACGACATGGAGGTCGAGGAAACCGCCAACTGGCTCCTGCTCCTCCACGCTCATGCCGCCCGCACCGGCAAGCGTAACCGCGTGCGCCGCCACGCGGCCACCATCGCGTCGTTCACCCGTTTCCTCCTCGCAGCCGACACCGACGGCGACGGCATCCCCGACCGAGGCGTCGCCAACACCATCGACGACGGCTCCCCCGCCATCCAGTTCGGCTCCCAGCAAACCTACCTCGCCGTCAAATCCCTCGGCGCGCTCACTGCCGCCGCCCTCCTCCTCGACGAGATCCGACAGCCCGCACTCGCGAACTCCGCCCTCGCCGCCGCCAAAAAAATCGCCCGCAAGCTCCATACCCGCGCCTGGGCCGGTGACCACTTCACCGTGCTCCTCGAAAAACGCGGCCGCCTCAAAGACCCGTGGTCGGGCAAGGAGGTCGAGTTCGCCGAGATTCCCGGCTGGGATGCCCCGCACATCTATACCGCCAACACCCTCCCCATCCTCGACCTCGCCGGCCTCAAAATCCCGCTCGACGCCCGCCGCGTCCGCCGCGACCTGGAGACCGCCACCACCCGCTGCCTGCGCGCCTATGGCTGCACCCACACAGATTTTCACCGCGAAGACCTAGACCGTCTCAAGACCGCAGCCACCGCCGGCCTCGCCGGCGCCGCCCGCAACCCCGGCTGGATTTCCATGAATATTCTGCGCGACTTGGCGGCCTTGCGGCGCGGGCTCGACCTCACCCCGCATTTTCAACGCTACTGGGACTGGCAAGTTCTGGTAAACACCCAGGGGACAGCCCTCTTCCACGAAACCTTCGGCGGCAACCACCTCCACTTCTACCCGCGCGGGGTAGTCATCTGGGGAATACACGCCGCCCAACCGCTACCCATTTAGCCCCGGTCGTTCCCGGTCTGCGGGCCCAGCAGGTTTTTCATAAACTGAGCCCGTAATTGTCCCTGCCCGCTCTTGGCGGCCCCATGGGAGGCGCGTTCACCGCACCCAACCTTACAACGGATACCTCACCGCCGTCGTGCCCGCCTCGGACGTCTATTGCCTGACCTGATGAACCCGCTTCCACCGGCCACCATCGAACTCTTCCCGGCCCGTTCCGTCGCGACCGTGCCCGACCGTCTATTCGGTTCCTTCGTCGAGCACTTGGGCCGCTGCGTTTACGGCGGTATCTACGAACCTGGCCACCCAGCCGCCGATGCCAATGGACACCGTCGCGATGTGATCGATCTCACCCGCGAACTCGGCGTCACCGTGGTGCGCTATCCCGGCGGCAACTTCGTCTCCGCCTACCGCTGGGAAGACGGCGTTGGCCCACGCGAAAAACGTCCACGCCGCCTCGATCCCGCCTGGGGCACTGTAGAGGCCAACCAATATGGCACCAACGAGTTCATTTCCTGGTGTCGCGCCGCAGGCGCAGAACCGATGATGGCAGTTAATCTCGGCACGCGCGGCGTCCAGGAAGCGCTAGACCTGGTGGAGTATTGCAACCACCCGGGCGGATCCACGCTCTCCGACCTGCGCCGCGCCCACGGCCATGCCGAGCCTCACAACATCCGTCTTTGGTGCCTGGGCAACGAAATGGACGGCACTTGGCAAACCGGTCACAAGACCCCGCTCGAATACGCACGACTCGCCTCCGAAACCGCCCGTGCAATGCGGCAGTTTGATTCCAAGCTCGAACTCGTGCTCTGCGGCAGCACTCACTCAGAAATGCCAACCTTTTTGGAGTGGGACCGCATCGGCCTTGAGCACTGCTACGAGGATGTGGATTTCATCTCGTTGCATCGTTACTTCGGACGATGTAACGGCGACCTGCGCACGTTCTTTTACCAAGCCGAGGAAATGGACCGCCAGATTCGCGCGGTCATCGCGACCTGCGATCACGTTCAGGCCAAGGTTCGCTCCAAGAAGAAAATCCTCCTGTCCTTCGATGAGTGGAACGTTTGGGACGTGGGCTTTTGCAACCCTGAAGGCTACCAGCGTTGGGACGAAGCTCCGGATCAGCTCGCGGAGCACTATTCCGCCGCCGATGCCCTGCTCTTCGCCTCGATGATGCATTCTCTTCTGCGCCACTGCGACCGCGTTCGCGCGGCCTGCCTCGCCCAACTCGTCAACGTCATCGCCCCCATTCGCGCCGAAAGCGGAGGCGCCGCGTGGCGGCAGACGATTTTTCACCCCTTCGCCCTCATCGCCCGCCATGCCCGAAGCGGACGTGTCATCCCGCAGTATTCCTCCGGACCAACCGAGCAAATCCCTGGGATCAATCTAGGACAGCCCTGCGCCGTGCTCGACAGCGTAGCCGTGATGAACGACGCCACCGGAATACTTACCCTCTTCGCGCTAAACCGACACGCCTCCGATGGGTTGCCGCTCAACGTCAAAATTCCCAACCATGCCGGCTGGCGTCTCCTGGAACACACCGAACTCAGCGCCTCCGAACCCTTGGCTAAAAACAGCGCCGACCATCCAGACGAGGTAATCCCGAGACCCGCCCGCTTTCGCATTCAGCCTGACGGCGGTAACTGGAGCACGCAGCTCCCTCCTGCGTCGTGGCATGTCCTCCGTTTTCAAACTTAAACTCACGTGTTTTTCATGTCCACCCTCACTCCCGCTTGGTCCGCTGCCCACACACCCCTGCGCCACACTTGGGCGCCCATTGGCAACATCGACCAGTTTCGCTGGCTCGCCCGCGCCGACGTCCAGCGCCAGCTCGCCATGGCCCGTGACGAACTCGGAGTGCGCCACGTGCGCGCCGTCGCAATGTTCTCCCCTGAACTTGCCGTCTGGGACCACGACCTGATCGACTGGCGCAAACCCACCGCCGAGAAATCCAAACGCGCTAACTGGCAGCTCATCGACCTCTCCATCGAAGCCCTGCTCGAACTCGGCCTGAAGCCCATCTACACCACCTGCTTCACCCCCGTCGGTATGTCCGACGACCCGACCGTCTGCTGGCCCGACAAAAACACGACCGGCATGCCCCGCGATCTCAACCAATGGACCGATTTCATCGCCGCCGGCCTGCGCCACCATCTGGCACGCTACGGCCGCGACGAGCTGCGCTCTTGGTATTTCGAAGTCTGGAACGAACCCAACCTCAGGGGCTGCTTCTTCGGCGGCACCCGCGAGGAGTTTTTCCAACTCTGGGACGCCACCTACCACGCCTTCAAAGCCGTGGACCCCGAGTTGCGCCTCGGCGGCCCCTCCACCGCCCGCGCCGAGTGGATCCCCGAGTTTCTCGACTGGACCGAGCAACACGGCACCCGCCCCGACTACCTAATCACCCACGTCTATAACAACGACTCCGAAGGCCAGCCGCTTTCGCCTTTCGACGGCCCTGCCTCCCATAAGGTCAAAGACTCTCCGCACTTTGCCTCGGGCGTGATCCGAGGCACACGCCGCGAACTCGAACGCCGCTGCTTCACCGGCGAGGTCCACTGGAACGAATGGGGCCGCTCTTGGTTTCTCCACGATCCGCTCAAGGAGACCCCCCTCGAAGCCGCTTTCATTGTCAAAACCATGGCCGAGGTCTCGCAGGACGCCGACGCCTTTGCCTTCTGGTGCCTCTCAGACATCTATAATCAAGGCGGTCTCCAATCCTCCGAGTTCCAGGCCAACTACGGCCTGCTCAGCCTCCACGGCCTGCGCAAGCCGGGCTGGTTCGCTCACATCCTCCTTCAGCGCCTCGGCGTAGCCCGTGTGCCCGTGACCGGCGGCGACGACCTCCTGGGTGCCGTGGCCACCCGCGATGGAGCCGACTCGCGTGTCATCATTTACGCCTACCCGCAGCAATTCGACGCCGCTCCGGTAAAGGAAACCGTGCGCGTCGCCCTTCCGCCCAGCCATGCCCGCGCACCGCGCGTCTTCCGCCTAGGCGCCGTGGAGAACAACATCGTCGCCACCTGGCACGCTCTCGGCGCCCCCGCCTACCCGACTCGCGCCCAGCTCGATCAGCTCCGTTCCTCAAACGCCCTCCAAGCCGCCCCCGCCGGCGAACTTGTCATCGCGGATGGCCACGCTGTTTTCGAAATCGAGCGCCCCGGCGTCGCACTTGTGGAGTTCTGAACCACACCGCGCCCACGTGTTGACCCGATGACAACGCTTTCCCCACAAAACCCGCGTTTCGATCTCACGCTCGGCGAAACCACCGTGCGCTACACCCGTTGCCCGCGTTCCGGCATCGTTGAGTTCTCCTGCTTCCCCTCCACGCTGCGAGGATCGCTCGTGCCGCAACGCGAGCACCTCTCCGGCCCCCACGTCGATGGGCTTCCCACCCGATGGACGCCAATAAGCGCCCAGCCACCCGAGTGGCTCGTGCAGTTCAAACTCGCCGGCTCACCCGAGCCAGGCGGCCACCAAGTCGGACGCAGCCTGCGCGGCGCCTCCGAAGTCTCCGCCCTAACCTTCACCAGCCAGCAGGCGGTTACCTCACCCCAAGGCGCGGTCACCATCACCACCACTCTCACCCATTCCGACGGCTACCGACTTCTCCATGTTCTAAACTGGCGCCTCTCCCAGCCGTTTTTCCAGGTTCACACCGAGTTTCATAACGACACCGAAGGCCCGTTAACCCTCGAATACCTGCCTAGTTTTTCCCTCGGCGGCATAACCCCGTTCCATCCCGACGACGCCCCGGAGCGTTTGCGGCTCCATCGCTTTCGCACCACTTGGAGCGCAGAGGGACGTCACGAAAACCTGCTCCTTGAAGAACTCTCGCTGGAACGATCCTGGACCAACTTCAGCCGTCGCATCGAGCGCTTTGGTCAGATCGGCTCCCTGCCCGTGCGCCAGTTTTTCCCCTGGGCTGCGGTGCAAGACACGGCTGCGGACGTCTTTTGGGGTGTGCAGCTGGCAACCCCGGGCTCGTGGCACTTGGAGGTCGGGCGCGCCCAAGACAAAGTCACCTTATCCGGTGGACTGCCCTCTCGCGACTTTGGCGACTGGTGGAAAATCGTGCCCGCAGGCTCCGCTTTCTCCACTCCACCCGCCACCCTCGCCTGCGTCCACGGCGACCTCGACGATTTGTGCGCCGCACTCACCGCCGCCCAGTCGCCCGCCGCCGAAACTCAACCCGCTATCGAACGTGAACTCCCCATCGTCTTCAACGAATGGTGCTCCACCTGGGGTGAACCCACGCACGACTACGTGCTCGCCACCGCCCGCTTGCTCGCGCGCACCCGCACCCACTTCCTTGTCATCGACGACGGCTGGGCCGAAAAAGCCTCCGGAAAAGACATCCAGTTCAACGGCGACTGGAATGTGAACCGCACCCGCTTCCCGGGCGGCCTCAAACCGACCTGCGACGCCGTCCGCGCGCTCGGCCTCATCCCCGGTCTTTGGTTCGAACTCGAAGCCGCCACCGAGGGCACTACGGCGTTCGAACGCCTCGATCTCCATCTACGCCGCGAGGGACGCACGATCCAGATCGGATCCCGCCACTTCTGGGATCTGCGCCACCCCGGAACCATCGCCTACCTGGCCGATAAAGTCATAGCCCGACTGCGCGACGACGGCTTCGGTTATCTCAAAATTGACTACAACGATTCCCTGCCCTCCGGCGTGGATGGAGCCGAATCTCCCGGCGAGGGACTCAGACTCCAACTTGAAGCGGTCCAAGCTTTCATCGCCCGCATTCGACGCGAACTTCCCGACCTGCTGATCGAAAACTGCTCGTCCGGAGGCCACCGCCTAGAGCCCTCTTTCCAAGGAATCTGCGCCATGGGCTCGTTTTCCGACGCCCATGAGACGACCTCCATCCCCATCGTGGCCGCCAATCTCCACCGGCTCATACTCCCGCGTCAGTCCCAGGTCTGGTGCGTGGCTCACGCATCGGATTCGCTTCAGCGGCTGCGCTACGGGCTGGCCGCCACGTTTCTCGGCAGGGTCTGTCTCTCCGGAGAATTCGCCTCGCTCGACGCCGCCCAACTCACCGAAATTGACGCCGCGCTCGAATTTTACGCCGCCGCCGTCCCAGTCATCCGCGACGGCCGCAGTCGCTTACACCTTGAAGCCCGCTCGGCCAGTTGGAACAACCCGCGCGGCTGGCAGGCCGTTGTGCGCCACACGGCTGACACCGTCCTCGTCGTCGCCCACGCCTTTGGCAACCCCACCGCAGTCTCGCCATTCGTCCCGTTACCACCGGGCATCTGGCGCATCCACGCATTCTACGGTGACGCTTCCGAGTTTAACTTAGCCGAGGGCGGCCTGCGCCTCAATGGTATGCCCGCCTTCAGCGCCGCCGCAGCCCTCATTATGCTCAACTCATCTACCACCGGGGCCCTTCTCGACGTCGATAGCGGCGAACGCCTGCACTAATCTCTTTTTTTGATGAAAACCCTCATCTGTTTTGGTGACTCCATCACCGAAACCGGCTCCAGCCCCAACGGTTGGGCCACCCAGATCCGAAACCGCTTCGATGCCGCCTCGCCCGGCGTCACCCGCGTCGTCGTCGCCGGCTTCGGCGGACGGCACAGCGGCGAACTCCTCGACCGCATGGGCGAACACGTCCTGCCACACCTGCCCGCCACCGTGCTCGTCGCCACCGGTATCAACGATTCCTATCACCAGCCGTGGCAACGCATCCCGCGCGTCAGCCTCGCCGAATTCCGCCGCAATCTTTCCGAGATGGTGCGCATCATCCGCGCCCACGGCGGCCAGCCCATCCTTGTCGCCGGCCACGACCTCGCCGACCGCGGCATTTTCAAGCAGGGCAACGACCGTCCCCAGCCCGAGAACTACGCGCCCTACCGCGACGCCATCCGCGCGCTCGCCGCCGAGTTGTCCGCTCCGCTGATCGACATCACCGCTGTCGTCCGTTCCCGCAACCTCGATTCCGCAGGCCTGCTAGCCGAGGACGGAGTGCATCTCTCAGCCTTCGGCCACGACGCCTACGCCGCTATCGTCGCCGATTATCTAAAATCCCGCCCCGAATTATTCTGATGATCTCGATCCAGTTTTCCTGCCAAGAGAGCTCACAGCGTGCGCAAACACTGACGCAGCCGCAGACGGGCAGCGACGAGCCGTCATTCGTCGGCGTTTCCCGGTGCCTCTTCAATCGCGAAACCTTGCGCCGCTTGGTCACGGAAGCGTCCGCCAGGACGGAACAGAGTCTATTGGCCACTCCTTATTTCATCGAACCGAATGGAAAAGATGCCAACTCGCGCAGGGAAAAATACGCATTAAGCGTCGAAGAGATAGCAGCGCCCCATCACGCAGAGCTGGTGGATGTGCAGGCGACGTTTGATGGCGTGCCGGCCTACCTGCATCCGGCAACGCTGACAAGGGAGCGGATTCCTCCAGGCCCGGCCGACCCCATGATTATTGTC
>JAIYBI010000219.1 GCA_027488595.1 Opitutaceae bacterium
TCGTTGACCGCGTATTCAACAAAGACGAGGTCGCAGTCGCGGGCGAGGGTGTCGCGCGCGGCGCGGAAGACGGCGAGGTCGCTGCCGGTGGCGCCGATGGCGGCGTTTTCAACGATGAGCCGGACGCCGGGATAGGTGGCGCAAAACCAGGCGAGCACGGGCTCGGGCCAGCGTGCGCCGGTTTTTTGATCGGTAATGGAGCCGCCGAGAAAACCGATGCGCACAACCCCGGAGGCGAGGGCGCGTTGCAAACGGGGCAGGCCGGAACGGACTTGGTGAACGAGAAGAGGCGAGGGCATGACGATTATCGGAAAGAGAGATCGTAGAGCAGCGTGCCGCCGGGGGCGGAGATCACAAGCGCGCGGCGGGAGAGGCCCCCGGTGAAGGGTTCGGGCGGGCCGAGGGTTAGTTTCGCGCCGGAGGATTTTATCTCGATGAGAAAGACCGCGCCATCGCGGCGGCGGATTTGCAGGCGGGAGGCGCTTTGCTCGACCTTGGCATCGTCCGGGACGAGGAGCGGGAGGGTTTCTTCAAAATTGCCGCGATGGGTGATTTCAGTGGAGATGCGGGTGGCGGCGAAGGTGACGGACTTGGTGCCGGCCTCGGCCAGTTTGTAATTTAGGCGAAGGTCGCCCTCGCGCAGGGATTGCTCGCCTACCTTGGGCGTCACGGTGCCGCCGGCGACGAGGCAGCGGGTGGTGGCGGTGGATTGTTCGTAGAGTTTTGCGTCGGGTGTGGCGGGCCGCGTGCCGGAGGCCCAGGCGGTGCCTGCGACGGCCTGCACGGCGGTGCCGAATTTGTCGTTCCAGACGAGGCCGAGTCCGTAATTTTGGCGCGGGACACGGAGGCGGCCGGAGTTGAAGGCGGCGTAGTAGGTGGGGCGACGGGCGAGGGTGACGGTCAGGGGCCAGTCGTCGTGGAGTTGACGGTTGAAGGAGGTGGAGGCGCGCCAAGGCAGCTTGGCAAGGGCGGCGGCGCGATCGGGCGCGGGAACCTGCCATAAGTTGAGCGGACGCCAGGC
Organism: Opitutaceae bacterium; assembly: GCA_027488595.1. GTDB lineage: Bacteria > Verrucomicrobiota > Verrucomicrobiia > Opitutales > Opitutaceae > IMCC26134_A. The sequence continues at coordinate 1,022 of JAIYBI010000219.1, forward strand.
ATCGTAAACGAAACCGGGGCCGTAGGAGTAGGGGCTGGGGACGCGGAGTTCGGGCCATTCGCCCCAGGAGGACGCGAGTTTTTCACGTTTGGAGGCGAGGTCGCGGCGCTGTTCTTCGGGGGTGTTGGCGAAGGGGCGGGCATCCTCGATCAGCTCGGCGAGGGGGCGGGGACGCGGGTTTTGGGAAGAGTGGGAGGTGCGGGCGTTGATGCCGGCGTTGGTGATGAAGAGCGGACTCTGGTCGGTGCCGGGTTGGAGGACAAAGTTATAGGCGAGCCAGCGGTTCCAGCGCCGGTCGGCGTCCAGGATCGGGCGGGTGAGCTCGGGGCGGTTGCGCAGGAGCGGCCAGGCGATGCGGAGATTGTTGTCGTGGACGCCGGAGTAACCGAAGTCGGGGCCGCCCTGTTCGTAGTGGAAGCCGGCGGGCGACTGGTCCTCGCGGCTGGCGCGGATGACGGCGGCGACGAAGGCGGCGTCGAGTTCAGGATCCGGCCAGAGTTTCAGATAAACGAGGGCGGCGTAGTAGGAGCCGCTGAACTGGTTGCTCCAATCGCGGGCATGGCGGGCCATGTCGTCGCGGGTGAACATGGCCATGAGCGCGGAGCGCAGGGAGCTTTTGGCGGCGGCGAGGATGCCGGGATCGAAGGGGACCTTGCTGCCGACGATGATCTCCAGGGCCTGGGCGGTGGCCATGGCGCCGAAGTTGGTGGGAGCGAGGCTGTAGTTATCCGGCGAATACTCGGCGAAAAGACCGTCGGCGTTCTGGATGCGGGTCCACCGCTCAAGCATGGCCTCGAGGCGGACGCGCACGGCGGGGTGGCGGTGGTAGGGATTCCAGGGGCGGTCCGCGCCATAGAAGTAGGCGAGGGCCATCTGCATCTCCATGATGCGGGCGTTGTAGGGCTTGTTGTCCTTGGTGTCGCGGTTGACGGCGAGATCGAGGAAGCCGCGATTCTCGCCGGATTCGACGACGGCGTTGGCGACTTGGGCGAAGTGGAAAAGGAAGTAGGGGACATCCACCTCCTGATCGGTAAAGTCGGTGGGTTTGATGCGACTGAAATCAGCGGGCGGAACCTCGGGCCAGACGGCGGCGGGCTCGGCGGCGCGAAGGGCGGGCGAAGCCAGCAGGAGGAGCAAACTGGCAAAGCGGAAAACCGGGGTAAGGGCGCTAAAAGGGTGAAAGAGGGGCATCGCGCGCGAGGCTGGAGCGGAGCCGCGACGAGGGCGACGCAGGGTTCACTGTTTCGTAAACCCTGCGTGGTGCATTGAAAAAACTGTAGCCGGAATCAGGACATTTAGAGGTAGGGTGGGACCGCTGGGCCCGCCGCGAAGAACCCAGGGAGTTCGGAATCAAACCCAGCGCGCCCAGCGGTCACGCCCTACCTTCAAAACGGCTATAGTTTTTATTTAGATCCTCTAACCGGTCCGGCGTAGCAACGGTGCTTGCACGCGATTGTTTGCGGTGAGGCGGATGAGTTTACGTAGCCTACGACCAGTCCCTGAATCGCGTGCGAGCACGCTCCTACCTCCGAAATGAGACTATGCTTGAACGCGAATTAGGGTTACATGCCCCAGGAGGCGAATTGTTGCCAGACGTCCTCGATGTTCACGGTGCCGATGAAGGGGCCGGTGTAGTTTACCGGGAAAGTGTAGGTGCCCCAGAAGGAGTAGGTTTTGCTGGCGAGCGCGCCCTTGTAGAGGATGTTGCTGTAGAAATACGGCGTCGCGGCGAGGGCGGTGTCCACGTTTTGGCCGAGCGTGACGATGGCGGCGCGGACGCGACCGGTGGTGGGAACGGTGTTGAAGCGGCCCTCGACCTTCACCTGATACCAGGTGTCGAAGGCGGCGGTGCCGAGGACGATCTCCTGGTCGTCGGCGGGGTAGTCCTGGCCGCTGGCGTTGTTGGCTTGGTGGACGAGGCGAAGGAAAACTTGCCCGTTGGGCCGGCGGATGGCCATGAGCACCGGCTCGTAGTAGGAGCTGTTCACCTGCTCGAAGACCTGGAAGAAGACCTGGTTGAGTTTGTCGGCGTTGTTGCCGCCGACGAATTTCACTTTGAAAGCCCAGGCGTTGGACCAATCGGAAACGTAGGCGCCGGCGTTGCGCGGGCCCTGGGCCTGCGCGTGTTCGGCGGTGGTGTCGGCGGAGCAAATGAGCACGTTGGTGCCGTTGGCGCTCCACGCTTGGCCGGCGCCGGCAAAGGACGTGTTGCCGGCGGTGACGAAGGCCCAAGGGGCGTTGGTGAGGCTTTCGCAGGGATTGCTCCAGGCGAGGGCGAGGGAGGGCAGGGCGGCGAGGAACGCGAGCAGGCCGCTGGCGCGGAATGACCAAGGACGAATGGCCAATGACGAATGAGCGGAGGGGTGACGCGGGGTGGGAACGGGGTTCTGGCTTTGCATGGGGACGGGTTGTTATCGGGGTTGCTGATGTATCCGCGGATCACCTACGACTTTTGCGCCGGGGGTGGGCACGGGGTTCGGGCGCGAGAAAGTGCGGAAGGCGCGCGGGCCGCGAGCGCGGTGCGGTTGGACAGTATAGCCCGGCGCGGGTATTTACCGAGGGATCAATCCCAAGGCAGGATTGACCACAAAAAGCGCCAAAAGACGCAAAAGCAGAACTCTTCCAGAGTAGACTACTAAGAGACGTGAACTCCTGCGGCTCAGCGTGGCAGGAGGCGGGTGACGGTGCGGCCGGCGTCGGGGCCGGAGGGGAGAATGAACTCGATGCGGGTGGGGCCGAGGCGGACCTTGATGCTTGTGAGTTTCGCGGTCGGGTCGGCGACACTGAGCTCGGTCAAGCCATCTGGGAGGCGGCGGAGGAGCACGAGGCACGGCTGATCCACGGCGAGGAGGCCGGAAGCGCCGAGATCGAGTTCTCCGGGGGCGTAGAACGCCGCGCCAAGGAGGCCGTCGGCGGGTTGGGCGGCGGCCTGAAGGGAGGGGGTGTTGGCGAGGATACGGACGCGGGGGGCGGTGACGAGGGCGCGGGCGGCGGCGGCATCGGCGACGGGGGCGACGAGGTAGGCGTAGGAGGCGTCGCGCGGAGCGGAGCCGTGGTCGAGCCACACGGTGAAGAGCTCGCCGGTGATCGGGGTGGCGGGCAGGTTTTTGTGAATGGCGCGCCACGAAGACGTGCGCGGGCCGGCCTCGTGGTGGAGCTTAGCGCCGTCGAGGGACAAGTAGGCGAGGCCATCGTGCCAGAGCCAGGTGGCGGAGGAAGCGGTGGCGGCGGTGTCGGTGTCGTTGCTGGTGACGACGGGGCCGCGCAGCAGACATTGGTTGAGGGTGGTGGCGACGGGGTGGTTTTCGGTGTCGGAGAGGCCGGCGCCGAGGGCGAGCAGGCCGGCGTCGGTGAGGAACCAGGCTTTGCGGGCGGCGAGGCCATCGCGAACGAAGTCGAAGGCGGCGAAGGCGACACGGCCATCGCTCACGCCACCGGCGAAATCACGCGAGCCGTTTTCGCGGCGAGGGCTGCCGGGGGCGAGCGGGGGGGCCTGGCGGGCGGTGACGCCGGGGAGGCGTTGCCAATTCCAGAGGGGAAAGATGGAGGCGTATTCGCCGCCGCGAGCCATGAGGGTGGTGGCGCCGTCGGCGAGGTGGTGGCCGAGGAGGTTTTCGGGGCCGTTGAAATCAGTGTTGGCGAGACGGGAGGAGAAAGTGCGCACGGAGGCGTAGAAGCCGGGACGCTGGAGCGTGGTGAAGTCGGCGCGCCAGAAGTGGCGGGCACCGGAGAGCGACGGTGCGTCGGGCTGCTCGCGGATGCGGGCAACGAGGGCGCGGAGCTCGGCGGCGCGCGGAGAAGGCGGGGAGAGGGCGAGAAGATTTTCGGCGGCGGCGGCCTGGTAGGTGCCGAGGCCGCGACCGACGCGGGCGATCTCGCGGCCGCGCGCGGCCCAGTCCTGCCACGGGCCGAGTCCCATCCATTGCGAGCCGTCGAGAAGGAGGTTTTCGAGCAGGGAAATGCGTTCGGGCGGGAGGGCGAAGCGGGTGCCGGAGAGCAGGCGGGCGAGGCGGGTGCCGTCCACCGCGAAGGATGCGCCGTAGCCGTGGTTGTAGAGGCAGCGACGATGTTGGAGGAGGCTGAAGTCGGCTTGGAGACCCTCGGCCCCCGGGGTGACGACACGGATCTCTTGGGCGATGCGGGTGTAGGCGCGGGCGACGAGGGCATCGTCGGCGGCGAGCAGGCCGCGCAGGGCGTTGATCTCGGCGAGCCAGACGAGGTTTTGCGACTCGGCCTGGATCTTGGCGCGGGCGAGGATGCGGATGCCCTGTTCGAGTTCGCGCGGGGTGAGTTCGTCGCGCAGGAGCACGAGACCGGTGGCGAGGGCGCGGGGGACGCCGATCTCGTTATACCACCAGTTGACGTTGGTGAAATCGCGGCCGAACCAGAACTCCCAGGCGCGGGCGATGGCGGTTCGGACGGCGGGGTCGCGGGCGAGGGCGGAGCCGGGTTGGCGATAGGCGCGGGCGAGGAGGGTGGCGCGCTCGATGTGTTGGAGCTGGGGCCAGTTGGTGCCCTGTTTATCGGCGTAGTTGATGTCGGGCCAGGAGCCGTCGGGCGACTGGGCGGCGAGGGCGGCCTGGGCGGCGGTGACGTCCACGTTGGCCAGCCATTCGGTGGCGAGGCGGGCGCGAAGGATTTCGAGATCGCCGCTGAGCGCAGGGGCGGCGGAAGAGACGATCGAGGTGAGGAAGAACAGCGTCGCAGTCAGGAAATGGAGGTGGTGACGCGACATGGGGGAGGCAGCCGGCGGCGGGGGCGTTTAGGGTGAAGGAGAGGCGGCGGCGCGTTGGCGGGCGAGTTCGGCGCGGAGTTCGGCGAGGACAGGTGCGGCGGCGGGGTCGGCTATGAGGTTATGCATCTCGCGGGGATCGGCGCGCAAATCGAAGAGTTGGGTCCAGTCCGGGTGGCCGGGATGTTCGACGTATTTGTGGGTGAGGGTGCGAACGGCGAGGACGTCGAAAGTGACCTTGGGGTAAGCGGGATCCTCGAAGTTTTCGTAGAGGAAGGCGGAGCGCCAAGGAACGGTGCCGGGCGCGGCGGCGAGGAGCGGGGCGAGGCTGCGACCGCTTTGCGACCACGTGGGTGCGAGGCCGCAGAAGTCGAGGATGGTGGAGGCGAAATCGAGGTTGAGCACGAGCTCGTCGCGCACGGCGGCGGCGGGCACGCGACGCGGGTAGCGGAGGAGGAAAGGGATGCGGATGGATTCCTCGTAGGCGGTGCGTTTATCGCCTAGGCCGTGCTCGCCGAGGTAGTAGCCGTTGTCGCCGGCGTAGAGGATGAGCGTGTCGTCGTTGAGATGGAGTTCGTCGAGGGTATCGAGCAGGCGGCCGATGTTTTCATCCATGCCGGCGAGGGTCTGGAAGTAGGCGAGGCGGTCGGGGTTTTTGGGATTCCACGGGCCGGGCGGATTTTGGAGGCGCCACGGGGCGACGTCGCGAAAACTGGCGGGCGCCGCGAGAGTGACGTCCTCGTAGAGCGCGGCGAAGCGCGGAGCGGGGGTGCGTTTGTCGTGCGGGGTTTTGAAGCCAACGAACATCGCGAAGGGCGTGTCGCGGTGGCGGCGGATGTAGTCAATGGCGTAGGACGTGGTGACGTCGTCCACCCAGCCGGTGGTGGGGGTGTCCACGCCGTTGATGACGAAAGGACA
>JAIYBI010000075.1 GCA_027488595.1 Opitutaceae bacterium
CGGCAGCACAACAAGCCGTCGCCGCGCCGATTGAAAGCCAGGCGGTGACCCGCCGCCTTTTGCTCGATCCCGAGGATGCCCGAGCGGTGATCGGTCCGAACGACGATTACCCCGAGCTGTATGTGCGCTGGTTTCAATACGGCGCGTTTTGCCCCACCTTTCGCGCCCACGGCACGCGCCCCGAAAACGAGATCTGGTCCTTTGGCCGAGCCGCGGAGACCATCCTGTTCAAATACCTGCGCCTGCGGTATCGGCTTATGCCCTACATCTACTCGCTCGCGTTCGCCACACGGCAAAACGGAGCGCCGTTCATGCGCGCGCTGTTCATGGATTTTCCCCACGACCCGACCGTGGCCGATATCCGCGACCAATACATGTTCGGACCCGCTTTTCTGGTCGCGCCCGTCACCGAGCAGGGTGCCGAAACGCGGCGCGTTTACCTGCCGGCCGGCTCCGCTTGGTATGACTACTGGACCGATTCGCTCTATCAGGGCGGGCAAACCCTCCTCGTCGCCGCCCCCATCGACACGCTGCCGCTCTTCGTGCGCGCGGGCTCTATCATCCCGTGCGGCGAAGACGTTTGCCACCTCGGCGGCAGGGCGCAGGCCGTGACGATTCACGTCTATCCCGGGCGTGACACCCGTTTCGACTACTATACGGACGATGGCCAAACCTACGCCTACGAAAGGGGTGACTACAAACTCGCCGCGCTGGTTTGGGACGACACGACCGGCCTGCTTTCGGCTGACGCCCACCTTCCATCCATGGTCGATATCGATCACCGCCTGCGGGTGGTCATCAGGCTTCCGGCACCTCGATAATTTTCTCTCCAAATCCTACCCAACATGAAAACCGACCTCCGTTCGTTTCTGCTCTGCCTCCTCGCCGCGTCCGGCCTCGCCGTCGCGGCCCCAGCATCGTCGCCCACGATGTCCGATATCTCGACGCTGATGCCTGGCCAAAATCCGGAATCGGTTTTCGAGCAGTGGGAAAATCCCGCCTACGGCCTGGTCGTCCTCAAAAACGGCGCGCTCGGCCTGCTGTATTCAACCAAGGGATTTAATCTGCTCTCCCACAACGGCTGGTATTTTCAGGGCGCGGGCAAAGACGCCGCCGGCCAAAACATGTGGCAACATCTCGACACGGCCGAGTTTCAGCAACCGGCAATCAATGTGATCACCTCGCCCGAGGGATTTAGGGTCTATCAATTCAAGGCCCACACCTGCGAATACTTCCAGTGGACCCAGCGCATCATCTGCAAGCCGACGTCTGTTCGCATCGAGGTCGAGTTCGCCATCACCAAGGCCCCGCCCGATAGTCTGGGAGCCAACCTTTTCGTGACTTCCAAGGTGATTGCAAAACTTCCGCCGGATTTCACCACTCCGAACGAGAATCCGATCAACCTTACCTCTGCTGCGGGAAAGGCCTTATTCTACTACGATCCCAACCTCACGTGGCATCGCGGGTATTGGGTCGATCAAAACACCATTACGCTTAGCCCGCTCGCCGGACGGCCCATGGTGCCGGGTGAAACCCACGCGACTTGGTTCGAGGTAGAACTCTAAGACCGTTCGCCTGCCCGACCATGTCATCCGCGCCTAAGTCACCCCCGCTCAAGCATCCGTTTGGGACCACAAAACCACTGGCGGTTACCATGTGGGATTTCTCGTGGCTGGAACGCCGCTGGCCCGGAGCCGGCTATGAAGATTGGGCGGTCGCTCTCGATGAGTTACAGGAACGCGGCTACGACGCTGTGCGTATCGACGCTTATCCTCATCTCGTCGCCGCGGACCCGGAAAAGACGTGGGAATTGCTCCCCGAGTGGAGTGTGCAGGACTGGGGAGCCCCCGCGCGAGCACGCGTTCGCGTGATGCCCGCCCTTTTGGAGTTTATCGCCGCGTGCGGCTCCCGCGGTATCAAGGTCGGTCTCTCTTGCTGGTTCCGGCAGGATGTGGACAACACCCGCCTGTCCATAATTAGCGGAATGCGCCATGGTGAGATCTGGGTAAAAACGCTCGATCTGATCCGACGCGCCGGTCTGTTTCAGCACATCGTCTGGGTCGATCTCTGCAACGAGTGGCCTATCAAGGTCTGGGCGCCATTTTTTCAGACTCGCCCGGAACCACCGGAAGATCCGTGGGATTCGCCGCGCTGTCTCGCATGGATGCGCGATGCGATGGCCGTCATCCGCGCCGCTCACCCGGGCCTGCCGCTTACCTTTTCCCTCTGGCCCGGCCAAACCTGGAAGCCCGGCGACTTGGGTTTCTTTGATTTTCTTGAACCGCACATCTGGATGGCTCTGGAGCGAAACTATTACAAGGAGGTCGGCTATAATTATGAACGATTCGATCCCAAAGGCTACGAAAACGTCGTGTTAAACGCCGAGCGAGTCTATCGCGAGCGTCCGGAATACTGGCAGGCGGGGCTGATCGAGAGTATAGACTTCTACGCCGACATCTCACGGCGCTCAGGCCTCGCGTTGGCGACGACGGAATGCTGGGGAATCGTCGATTACAAAGACTGGCCGTTGCTCGGCTGGGGCTGGGTAAAGGATCTCTGTGCCCTCGGCACCGAAAAGGCCGCGGAGCACCGCCGTTGGGCCGCGATCGCTACCAGCAATTTTTGTGGTCCCCAGTTCCGCGGCATGTGGCGCGATGTCGCCTGGCATCAACGTCTCACGCGTATCATAAAAAGTTCGGTGCTCAATTCTGATTAACCAATTCTAAATAAGTAATTTACGTTTAAATCAATGATATCTATTGTGAGCTCCTCGGAGCCAGACCCGTTTCAAGTCCCGTCCAAACACTAGACCGCTGTAACTCCTGCGACGCACAGGCCCGCCATGAACCGGTTATGAAATCTAACTTTTTACCGTCGTTTGCGGGAGGTGTCTAGGCCCGATTCCGGCAGGTGACGACGGCGGCTCCGGAATACCTGTTCTGACCGCAGCCCCGCCGCACCCCGACCCCCTCTATTCACTCCATCTATCACATTTCCATGAAAGTCCGCTTCTTATTCGGCCTCTTCGTAACACTATCTGGGATTCTTTCTGCCCCGATCCTTGCTAAAGCCATTACTCCGGCCGTGCCGGCCAATAATCGCCTGTCCGAGAAACCCGCCTGGGAGAAAGACGTGACCGACGGACTCACGCTCGCTTCCGGCAAGGTTTATGAAGCCGTCATGAGCCGCGAAGCGCGGGCCGGACGCGTGCGTGGCGAGCGACTAAGTTGGGTTTTACAGGTGACTTTGCCGCCGGAGGCCGAGGCCGATTGGCCGGTCGTGCTCGAGGCCGACGAATCCCGCGTGCTGGAAAACACCCGCGTCAGCGGAGCCGAGCTCTCATGGGACACCCGCGACACTGGTGACCTGTGGTTCAGCGGCGAGGGCAGCGTCGTGCTCCCGCTCACCACCGCCAATCCGACTGCCACCGTAACCTTCGAGAGCCTCGACAACCCACAGGCCTACGAAAACGGCTTTGGTCGCCTGCGCCTGCGTCCCGCTACCCTAAACGAAGTCATCCGGCTGGAATGGCTCGACTACACCGGCCAGCCACCGCGCGTCCGCAATCGCGGTCCGCTGCCCATCAACCTTGAGTTGCACACGCGCCAAGAGGACTACTTCGGCGCTTCTCTCTCTCAAGAACATAACCCGCTCACGCTGAAGCCCGGCGAGAGCCGCACGCTGGTTTTGCGCGCGAGCGACCCCGAGCATTACAAGACGCGTTTCTGGGCGACGGTGGGGGCGCGCACGACCTTCGATCATTGGATCGTGCGCGATGGTTTGAGAATCATGCGCCAACGCCCTCACGCGCTGCGTCTCGACGGCGGATGGGAATCTGTCTTCGCTCCCGGACCCTTCGCGGAAAATCCTCCGCCCACCTCGGGCTGGGTCAAGGGCTCCGCCGCCGACAATCTACCGTATTCCAGCCACTGGCGCTGGTATCGGATGCGTTTCAAGGTGCCCGCCGACTGGCCTGCCGATCAACCGGTGCGGCTGCTCTTGCCGCCCAAGGTTTTTTATCACGCTCGGGTCGTTGTGAACGGTAAACTCATAGGCGAGTCGCCCGGCTGGGAGTTGCCCAAGGGGTTCGCGCTGCCGGCCGAGGTCGTGCCCGGCACCGAGCACGAGCTTCACGTCGGCGTGACCGACTACATCGTCGGCCTGCCCGAGCGCGTGAAGCCGCCCGCCGCCGGCCCCATGCAGCCGGTCGGTCGCGGCATGATCGCGCCGATCAGCACGACCAACGCATTGGGCATGGAATTTGATAGCGCCCCCGAGTTGTATTCCGCGCCCGCCCTGCGCGTGGAAAACACCGTCGTGCGCACCACCTTCGCCGACGGCAAACGCATCGCCGTGCGCGTAGGGGTGGTTAATGACCGCCCTTCCGTAGCCACGATCGGGGCGCGTTTCACTGTGCTCGCCGCCGGCCAACCGGTCCTGTCCTGGACTGCCGCCGCGACGGAGGTCCGCACCGGCTCCTCCGCCGAGCCGCAGTCCATCGAGTCGTCCGCCGCCTGGCCCGACGCTATTCCGTGGTCGCTGGAGAACCCCCAGCTCTACGAACTACGGGTCGAGTTGACTGACGCCGGTAACCGGATCGTGGATACGTTCCGGGAGCGTTTCGGATTCCGCGAGATCGGCACGCGCGGCGAATACTTCACTCTGAACGGGGAGATCATCAAACTCCACGGCGGCAGCCATGTTTACACCACCAGCCTCACTTGGCCGGTGCGCCCGAGTCCGTACCGTTTTATCCGCGCCATGGCCAACGTCCCCGGCCCGGTCTCGGACGGGCAGGCGCAAGGGGTGGTCTCGATGAACGCGGCCGACGAAGCGGGCTACCTGCTCAAGGGTGCGTTGATGCACAGCAACGCCCACGGCGCCGACAACTACGATTGGCAGGATCCCGTCACCTGGGCCCGCTTCCGCGCCGCGTCCGAGGCGGTCATCCGGGCCTACATCAACCATCCCTCGATCTTCATGTGGGACATCGCCAACGAGATCAGTTTCCACGGCAAGGGGGAGGACGCGATGATGGGCGCGTTTCAGCGCGGCCTCCGCGAATTCGATCCCACGCGCCTCGTCACCGTGGGCGGCTCGTATCCCTTCCCCGCGCCCTCCGAGGTGCTCAACTTTCACGGCTGGGGCAGTTGGCAGAACCGCTCGGACTACTTTTTTATGCATCCGGAAGAACGTCCGTCCTACCTGCGCGACGCCGGCTACTTCATCCGCAAACCCACCGCCGAAAAGTCCGATAACTGGAAGCTCGACGTCCACACCGTAGGCAACTCCCGTCGCCTCCACCCCGGCGTGTCCAAGGAGCTGACTCACCTGGGCGGGAAACCCGTCCTGTTCGCCGAAGGCATGTATTTCGAGCAGGTGGAGAACTTCCCGATCAGTGGACACGATACTTACCTCCGGCTTTCGCTTCCGGCAAAGCCGCAGCCTTGGGACTTCGAGGGGCCGGTTCGGCGGCTCAACATCTTCGCCGCCCGCAGCCGGGCCATCCAGAACGTGCGCCAGGCCGGCCTGGCCTCGTCCATGATCCACGTCGATGGCGGGACCGGTCGATACCTGCTGCCTGTCGCAAGCTTTCCCTGGGATCGCGACCTGCGCGGAGAGTCCGGCTCGCGCCTGCGGACCCGATTCGGCCTCCATTACGACCTTACCGAGGCCGACACGGTCGCCGCGCGTTACCGCCTCTACGACGGCGAAAACCTGCTCGGCGAAAAAGCCGTCACCCTTGCTATGAAGCCTGGCACGATCGAGCGGGTGGAGTTGGATTTCGCGCTGCCCGTCGTTACTGCTAGCCGCACGTTGCGCGTCGAGACGCGGGTGTGGCCGGAAAAAGGTGGCGAGTTTTTCGACAGCGCCTCCGTAACCGTCTTTGCTCCCGCTCGGCCAGCGCTGCCTCTTGGTGTGAAGCTCGCGGTGTTCGATCCGCGCGGCGCGGTCGCGCCCTTCCTCGCCAACGCGGGCGTGCCCTTCACCCCGCTCGCCCGGCCCGGCGATTGGGCGCGGGCGAGCGACGCCGTGCTTCTGGTCGGCTCGGAAGGGCTGACCGGCCTGCCGCCCGAGGATCTGGCCACGCTGGGCCGCATCGTCGCATCGGGCGGTCGCGCGATCATCCTCAACCACTTCGCGCTGCCGAAATTTCTTCCGCGCAATTTCGTCCAGAGCAGCGAATCGCTTGGTTACTCCGCCCGTTTGGATGGCCCCTCGCCGGTCACCGATGGCCTGCTGACCGAGGATTTCCGCAGCTGGATTACTCGCGAGCGAGATCAGGTGGTCGCTTGGAACGCGCTGGAGACGCCCGCCACCGGGCATTTCCTTGCCCACCTCAACGCCGGTCGCGCCGCTCCCGTGCTGGAGGTGGGCGAAGGCCGCGGCCGCGTGCTCTTCGTGCAGCTTAATCTCGGGGCCGCCCTCGGCGTCGAGCCAGTCGCCACCCGCGTATTGGCCAATCTGCTCGCCTGGACCGGCTCCCCGTCGCCCTTCCGCGACGATGCCACCTTGATCGTCGCCAGCGACAAAAAGTTCGCCCGCTCGCTTGAGAGCCGCATCGGCTTGGTCGGCTCCGTCACCGAAAAACCCACCGCAACCGAGATCACCAAAGCCGCCGTCGTCCTCGTGCAAGGCACGGACGCCCAGGCCCGAGACGCGCTCTCCGCCGTCGCCGGGCCGCTCCGCGAACGCCTTCAGGCCGGCGCCACGCTCTTGGTTTACGGTCTCGACGAACCCGGCGCGGAGTGGCTTGGCCGACTCACCGATTCTCCGGTTACGCTCGCTTCGTTCCCTCACCGCTATGCCTACCTGATCGACCCGCAGGATCCACTCGCAACCGGCCTCGGCCACGGCGACTTTTTCGTCAACGGCGTGACCAAGGACCTCGTTCCCTCCGTGCCGCTCGCGTCCGCCGACGACGCCACCGGCGCGGTGATCGTAAGCGGTCCCTCCGTGCGTCCCCTCACTCGGCCTGCCTACCTCGCCACCATTCCCGTCGGTCGTGGCCGCGTGCTCCTCAACTTCGTGCGCACGCTTGAAAAACCGGTGCCGTCCCAGGTGCGGGTCCTTTCCATGTTGCTCGGCAACGCCGGGGCGAAACTCGATCCCGACGGCGTCGGCCAAGCCGCAAAAATCGTCTGGGAATTCCAGCCGCTCGACCTCTCTCGTCTCGTAAACTGGTCGCTTCGTGACACCAACGACCCCGCCGGCAAACGCGGGGGCAACATGAGCGGCGAAGGCGACGATTTCCGCGAGTTCCCCGTCGGCGCGCAGACCCTGCGCGGGGTTGATTACCTTATCACTCCGCCGACAGCCGCCGGCAATTCCGTCGTCCTCGTCGCGGGCAAAAACAACAAGCTCGGCGGCGCGACTGAGGTCAAAGGTGTCCCGGTCAATGCCAAGGCCGAGCGGCTTTTTTTCCTGCACACCTCGCTCTGGGGCACGCCGGGTTTTCTTTACCGCGTCTA
>JAIYBI010000106.1 GCA_027488595.1 Opitutaceae bacterium
GCCGATGGTGACGGTGGTGGCGTTGCCCGTGATCACGTCCACGTCGGCGGCGAGGTTGATGGTCTGCGCGGCTTTGAGCGTGATGTCGCCGCTGGTGGATTGGATGTCGGCGTTCGCGGTGATGGAGCCGGCGGCGGCGTTAATGAGGATGTTACCGGTGCCGTTGGCGGTGACGGCTTTGTCAACATTAGTGGCGGGGCCGTCGTTGAGGGTGATGTTGCCGGCGAGAGCGACTAGGACGATGTTGCCGTTGGAGCCGGTGCCGGTGGTGAGATCGGACTGGGCGTCATCGGTGACAACAAAGGTGCCGGCGGTGGGAGTGAACTCAGTGACGGTAACAGTGACGTTCTCGACGGTCACGCCGGCGTCTTCGGTGATGTAGATCGAACCGGTGGTGGCGAGGGCGGTGAGGACGTCGATGTTCGTTGTGAGGTGCCGCAGGGGGACGCCGACCGAGCCATTGGCCTGGATGCGGAGGTTGGTGCCGGTGACGTTCTTGGTGGAATTGGCGGCGTTGATGATGTCGCCCGCATCGGAGTCGATGGAGACGTTGGTTGCGCTGACGTTGCCGACGGTTATGTGGCTCTGAGCACGGAGGCGGGCGGAGCTGCCGGTGGCGGTCACGTTGGCCGTGCCGTTCATGGTCAGGGTGCCGGTCTCGGCGTCGATGGAAACGGTGCCGGGGGTGCCGGTGACAACGTCCACGTTGGCCGTGAGATCGATGTTGGTGAAGGCCTTAAGGGTGACGTGGCCGGTGCCGGAGCGGATGTCGGCGTTGGCGGTGAGGCTGCCGGCGATGGCGTCGATGAGAATGGAGCCGGTGCCGTCGGCGAGCACGGCATTGCCGCCGGCGGGGGCGGCCCCGTCGTCGAGGACGATGTTGCCGGTGGTGGACTCGAGGATGATCTGGCCGTTGGAGCCGGTGGTGAGATCGGACTGGGTGCCGTCGGAGAAGGTGCCGAGCGCGGTGGTGTCGGCGAGGACGACATTAATGGTCGAAGATGTGGTGGTGACGGTGACACCGTCGGACTCGAGGATGAAAATGCCGCCGGCGGAAGCGAGGGCGCTGAGGTTGGCGACGGTGGTTTCGAGGTGATTGGAGGCGGTGGCGATGAAGGTGCCGGCCTTGAGGCGGAGGTTGGCGGCGATGGCATCGATGTGCGTGTCGCCGGCGTCGGTGATGGAGCCGTTGGTGGCGGTGACGGAGGCGTTGCCAGTGGTGGAGACGCTCGCGAGGGCGATGGAACCGTTGGCGAGGAGGCGGATGTCGCCGGATCCGGTGATGACGCGGGTGCCATTGAGCTGAGTGATGGAGCCGCCGGAGGATACGACGTTGAGGGTGCCGGTGGTGCCGGAGGCGATGTCGGCGTTGAGGCCGATGCTGCCGGAGGCGAGGAAGGTGATGTGACCGGAAGTGGAGGAAACGGCGGCATCAACGGTCGCGGTGCCGGACTTGGTGTTAACGTGGATGTTACCGGAACCGTTGGCGGTGATGACGCCGCTTACGGTGAGAGGGCCGGTGGTGACAACGAGGGAGATGGGGGCGTCGCCGCCTTGAGTGACGATGCCGTCGGCGTTGACGGTGAGGGTATCGGTCTCCTCGACGAAGAAGCCGCCGGAGGTGGTGAGTATGCCGCGGATGGACCCGACGGTGGTGTCGATGTCGCCGGCGGTGGCGGTGCCGACGCCGGTCCTGGCATTAAGTGTGGCAAGGCCGGTGGTGATGAGGAGGGATGCCTCGGAGACGGTGTCGTCCACGAGCGCGCCGGCCGAGGAGGCGGCGGTGATATCGCCGGAAGTGCTGACGACGGAGGCCTGGAAGATGACGTTGTTAACGGCAGAGAGCTTGATTTCGCCGGTGGTGGTCTCGACGGCGCGGGTATCGGCGTCGGAGCCGTCGGTGAGGGTAAGCGTGCCGCCAGAGGAGATCTCGACGACGCCGGTGGTGGCCTGAAGATCGGTGAGAACCGTGGAGTCGGTGGCGGGCGTGGGGGTGGCACCGTTGAGGTCAACGCGGTTAACGGAGATGACGGGGACAGAGGTGACGGTGAGCGAAGTCGTATTGGCAACGCGGATGCCGCCGGTGGTCGCGAAGGCGGCAAGGGTAGAGAGGGTGGACTCGAGGGGGCCGGCGGCTCCGATGCCGATACCGGCGGTGAGACGGGCGGCGGAGGCGGCGAGATCGGTCAGGGATTCGCCTGCGTCGATGATGGAGCCGTTGGTCGCCTGAACGGTAATGGAGCCGGCGCCAGCGTTGAGGCCGGTGAGGGTGACGTCATTGGCGGCGAGGAGGCGGATATTGCCGCCGGCGGTGGTGCCAGCGACGCCGTTGGCGAAGAGGATCGAGCCGGCGGTGGCCTCGAGGTCGAGGGTGCCATTGCCGAGGACAGCGACGGAAGCACCGGTATCGAGGGTGAGTGAGCGAGCGGCGAGGAGGGTGACGTTACCGTTGATGCCGGTCGAAATGGCGGCGGAGGCAACGATGTCGGAAGTGGCGCCGGCGGCGGAGAGGCGGATGTTGCCCGAGCCGGTGGCGGTGACGGGGCCGGAAACCGTGATCGTGCCGGCAAGACTGGAAAGTATGATTGGCTGACCGGCCACGTCGTTGTCGAGGCCCGCAGCGGCAACCGTCACTGCATTCGCCTCCTCAAGGACAATCGCCCCAGAGGTGGTGTTCTTGGCGGTGATGGAGCCGAGATCAGTATCGATATCTCCAAGGCCGGTTGCTCCGATACCGGTGGCGGCAGTGAGAGAGGCGAGGCCGGTGGTGCCAAGGAGAGCGGCCTCACCTGCCGAAGTATCGGTGATAGCTGCACCTGCGGTAAGAGTAAGGTTGCCGCTCGTGCTGGAGACCAAAGCGCCAAGCGCGATCGTGCCAGAGGTCGCGTTGAGGGTCACTGTCCCTGATCCATGGGCAGTTATGACGCTATTGACGGTGAGGTCACCGGCGAGAACATCAATGTTGATATTGCCGTTTCCTCCGATGGTCCGGACTCCGGCCAAGTTGATGGTGAGCGCGTTGCTTTCCTGAATGAAGATGTCTCCGCTGGTGCTGTTGGTTGCGGTCACCGTCACGATGGTGGTGTCAATATCCCCCGCGCCGCTGGAGCCAATGCCCGTGGCCGCAGAGAGTGAGGTCTGCCCGGAGGTGGAAAGGAGCGCGGTCTCAGCGGCGCTCGTATCTGTGATGGCCGAACCCGCCGTGATGGTGAGCGAGCCGCTGGTGCTCGAAACGAGAGCACCCAAGGCGACCGTGCCAAGAGTTGCATTGAGCGTAACGGTTCCGGAGTTATGCGCCGTCACGACGGAGCTTACAACTAGGTCACCGGATATTACGTCCAAGTTCACGTTGCCATTTCCGGCCAAGGTGCGGACGCCGGTGCCGTTAACCTCCAGCGCGTTTGTTTCCTGAATGAAGATATCGCCGCTGGTGCTGTTGGTCGCGGTGATAAGATTAATTGTGGTGTCAATATCGCCCGCCCCGCTGGAGCCAATACCGGTCGAAGCGGTGAGGGTCGTCTGACCTGTCGTTGAAAGAAGTGCGGTTTCATCAACACTGGTATCCGTGATCGCAACCCCGGCAGTCAGGGTGAGTGAACCGCTCGTGCTCGATACCAGCGCGCCAAGTGCAATCGTGCCTGTGGTCGCGTTGAGGGTGACCGTGCCCGAGCCGTGCGCGGTTACAACTGAGTTCACCAGAAGGTCGCCGGTCAAGACATCGAGGTTAACGTTTCCGTTGCCCAGCTGGGTGCGGACACCTGTGCCGTTGACCGTGAGGGCTGCGGTTTCTTGGATAAAGATATCACCCGAAGTTGTATTCGTGGCGGTTAGGAGATTGATCGTCGTATCAATATCAGCCCCGCCAGAAGCGCCAATTCCGGTCGCCGCACTCAGCGTAGTTTGCCCGGTGGTAACGAGATTCGGGGTGGAGTCGTTTCCTGTATCGGCGTCAGTGATTGCACCGGCAACTGCCGTGAGGGTGATCCCGCCAGAGAAGGTGTTAATGTAACCCAGCGATAGGTTACCGGTGGACGACGTTACATTGATCGCGCCTGGATTGAACGGTCCAGGGGTCGTCGTAAGATTGTGGATCACCAATCCGTTTGTCTCATTAATGGTCACATTGCCTGTGCCGACCATCTGGACCCCATTCACGGCAACATCACCACGACCACCCTGAATTACGACCGTGGGGGTATAAGTGTAACCCGCTCCGCCGCTTGAGAGGTTAATTGCATTCACAGTGCCGTTAATTGTGGCCACGGCAGCGACACCGGTGCCTCCACCGCCGCTGAACGTGACAAGCGGCGCAGAGCTGTAACCCGAGCCTGGGTTGACTATGTTAACTGCGGTAACCACACCGTTAACAACAACGGCAGTGGCGGTGGCGCCTCCGCTCATGCTCACGGTCGGAGCGCTCGTGTAACCAGAGCCACCCGAGGTCACGAGGATGCCGGAGACCGGGCCCGAGATGGTCGTGGTGGCCGAAGCGAGAACTCTGCCGTCGCCAAGAATAAGAACGGTCGGCGCGGTCGTATATCCAGAACCGCCGACCCCGAGGGCGAGACTCACCACACCTGCCGTAAGAGTTGCCGTTGCTGTCGCTCCTGAGCCGCCGGGACGAACGATCCCTTCAAGGTTTTCGTTAGAGGTTGTTTGGGCAGTGGTGTTGAGGACGACGTCGCCCGACGCCCACACCGCGAGGCGATCAGCGGTGATCATACCGCCCGTCATTGAAATGGATCCTCCATTTGCCCGCAGGACCACCGACGAAGCGGAGCCAACTGCAGTCACGGTCGAGGCGTTGACCTCATCGGACATCGTGACACTTCCAGTGGTCTCGCCGGCAATCAGCTCGATACGTTTGTTTGCCCCGGAGATATTTGTGGTGGAGAGGCTGCCGGAGTTGGCTCCCGTCGAGTTGATCGTAATTGAGCCGCTCCCATCCGTGCCCGCCGTGAGGGAGATCCGGTTTGAGGCACTGACCGGCCGATTCACAATGATGTCACCCGCCGCCTCGAGCCGGAGCCATGGGTTTGGTTCAATTTGGTTCAGCGCAGCGTCAACCGTGATATTTCCGGTGCGAGCAACCAGTTGAAGGAAATCGGTGGAGGGATTGGCATCAACTGCTTGGGTGATAAAGACTGAACCACCAAATATGGAGGTTCGGCTGGTGAAGACACCCGGGTTCGCACCACCGATGTTTCCGACATAGACATTACCTGTTCCATTCAGGCGATCACCGATCACGACCGAAGCGAAGCCGGGGGCGATGTAGGCAAGCTCAATGCCAGTTAGATTTAGGCGGGTAGTGGCGGGTATGAATGGCGTGACAGCGACATCGCCGATGAAGATGATACGCCCGGTGGAGAACGGCTTGATCGTGAGGGTCGAAGCTGAGAGCGTATCCGTGATCGTGCCACTGAAATCAATTTGGTTGGCGGTCAGGGTGGCATTGCCACTGCCCACGTTCAGTTCGGCAAAGGCGATCGAGGTGTTTGATCCTGCGCTGGTGATATCGAGCGATGACGCCGTGGTAATGCCGCTGAAGGTGATGTTACCCGAGACGGTGCCGCCCTGACCGATCGTCACATTACCGGAGCGCACATCCGCACCGAAGGACACGGAATTCGCGGAGGATACAATAAACGGCGTGGTTGTATCGAGGCGAAGGCTGGCAATGCTGGAGAATGAGATGTTCCCAGTTGCGCCCAGGGTGAGCGTGTTGGGGCGAAGGAGATTCGAAAGACCGATGGCATTACCGAAATTGATGACACCGCTGGTGAAGAAATCGCCCGTGCCGTCGTAATCGAGCGTGGCACCCGGCGAGAAGTTGATGTTGAGGATGTTCGTGAGGGCTGCGGACGAGCCGATCGTGACGTTGTTCGTTACCGTCACTGATCCATTAAATGTCACGTTGCCGGCCTTGAGGATGATCAGATTGCCACCGATTGTTACGGATCCACCGAAGTTTATTGCCGTGCCTTCGGTGATGGTTAGGTCACCGGCAATATTGACGTCACCGTTGAACGTGACGATAGAGGCCTTGGTGATCGTGAGATTTGAGTCGAGGGTCAGGGTGCTGCCGAAGGTCACATTAGCAGCATTCGAAATCGTAAGATTCTGCAACGGGTCAGTGTTACCAACCGGACCCGTGAGATTAATATCGCCGGTAGCCGACAGCGTCAGGCTGTCGTTATTACCACCGTTTCCGTTCAACGAGAAGTTGTCGGTAATAGTGAACACACCCGCCGTGGCGGTGATCGAGCGAACTCCATCAATTTCAACCGCATCGGTATACGAATGAGTCAAGCCAGTCAGGTTGGCGGAGATGGTAGTGGTGCTGCCATCTCCAAGAATGACCAAACGCTGTGCGGAAACAGGGGAACGGAACTCAACGGTGTCACCACGAAGGATTGTCACAGGACCGGGCAGAACGACCGGCGTGCTCGATCCGTCGCCGATGACAATCCGCGCCAGTAGGTCGCGACCTCCGATAAACACACTCCCCGTGGCAAAGAGGCGGTTCAACTCGGCTTGATTCAGAACAAGTCCGTTCGCGGTAAATCCATCCTGGGTGAGCCAAACGGTGATAGCGGGTGATGTCGGGTAAATGTAGAGATTGCCCGCAGTGGTAACGGTGCTGTTAACTTGAATGTCATTTCCCGAGAGAACCACATCGGAATTCGTGTTGATCGTCTGGTTTACCAACTGTGTGCCGGTCAGGCTCACCACGTTCATGTTGCCACCAGTGGAGGGGGCGGTGTTGTTGATGCCATCAAGGTCGGTGATATAGGCCTGCTTACTGGCCGGCACGTTTGCGGTATAGGCCGCAACGTCGGTGAGAATTGAGTAAGGACTTACGATGTAACCGGGCGTCGAGGCACCGACTCCGTTAGTGGAGGTGACGGTGAGTGTTCCGTTCTTCGATTGGATGAACGCGCCGTTTCCGGTGCGGAGGACTGAATTGTTGGCGAGGTAAACCGTCTCCTCAGAGGGCGAAGCACCGGCAACATTGATTGCCCCGGTGTTGAAATTGATTGAGCCGGTGGTATAACGGCCATTGCGAAGCGCCCATGAAAGTGCCGTGGGGTTGGAAACGATCCAGCCGGTGGCACTGGTGGTGATTGCCCCGCTGTCGGTATCGAGGGTGATCGCGCCGTTGCCATTTCCAACCGTGCCACTATCGCTGGCACTATAAATGCCGCCTCTCAGGTTAATGTTACCAGAGGTTGTATGGAGATAGACTGCGCCGTTGTTACGGGAGATGAGGTCGTAATCAATTGGCAAGGCGGTCTTGCTGTCGAACGTGATACCGCCCGCGTGGACGGTGCCAGTCCAGGTAACCGTATTTGCGTTCACCTTGAGGTCACCCTTGAGATCAAGCACCTTCGCGGGTGACACGGTCCCAGTGAATAACACGGTTGCAGTCGGGGCCTCGATCCGAATGCGGTCGATGTTGTTGTAGGCTGAAGAGTAGTTAACCTCTTGGGTGCCCTGAGTAAGCTTGGCGTCCGTGGGGATATCCGAAACGCGGACGGTCGAATTGGAGGCGGTGGTTACAAAGAGATAATCATTATCAGCAGCATTGATCGCATCATCAATTGTGACCTTGCCCGTTGCACTGAGGCCGCCGAGGGTGACGTTATAGGTGTCGGACGAAAGGGCGCCACGGAGCGTGACTGGAAGGGCGGCGGTTGCGGTGACGTTGTAGGTGTCAGCCGCCGTTCCACCGATAAAGATTTCGATCGTGCGATTGGGGTCGTTAATGAAATTACCGGAGTAGGTTGCTGAATACGACGACCCGAGAGTGAATGTGACCGCACTCGTGATAGCGGACATATCCAGCACATCCGATTGATCATTGTTTGCGATACGAACAGACCCGACGAGAATTTGGTTATCTACCGAGTCATCAACTGTCTTGGTTCCGGTTCCGGCCAAGATATAGTAGTCGTTTCCACTATTTCCATAGAGTTTATCGCTGCCGACGCCACCGTCCAAGGTGTCGCTGCCGTCACCGCCGTAGATGTTATCATTGCCGGCCTCGCCATAGAGCTTGTCGTTGCCGTCTCCAGCATAAATGGTGTCATTGCCGTTGCCGCCGTAAACCGTGTCGGCCGCACTCCCGGTTTGAATGTAGTCATCACCGTCTCCACCTCGAAGGTTTGCTGCTTTCGAGCCGACATAGAGCAGCACGTCATTGTCCACGCCGCCGTTGATGTTAACGCCTCCGTTAAACGCGGTGATTGAGACCGAGTCAGCCCCGAGTCCGGCATCATTCACGAGAATACTATTTACCCCGGTGTAGGTTTGCGTGCGTCCAAACGCACTTACCGATACGGTCTCGTTTGCACCCGAACCATTTCCTGTGACGATAAAGGCCTCTGCGACATCGCGTCCACCGGTTCCGCGGGCGGCGGCATCCACACCCATGTTAAGACGAAGCACGCCGCCGGACAGAAGAGTCGCGAGAATCGGAGGATTACCGAAACTCCATGTCACACTGATATCAAATTTCCAAACCGAGAATGTGAAGGTAACGGATTCTGCATTGAGATCGAAGCTCATCGAAACCCTCAGTGAGATGCCAATGTCAATGTCTGGCAGCGGCCAAGGAAGATTGATTTTAACTCCGAAGCTCGCCTGTGCAGACGCACTAAATCCAGAACTGCCAAGGGTGAGGGCAAATCCCGCATTAAAATAGACGGGGCCGAAGTTGAGGTTAACTGACACGGTCCCGGTTATCTGCCACTGACCGTTCGAGCGGATGTAGCCGCTTACGCCGACGTCCACGATGTTAAAGAAGTTAAATTTGCCGGACACTGCGACCTCGAAATAACTTGGCTTTGCCGTGATGGTAACGGTCCCGTTGGCCAGAGTAAATGCCCACACTTTAAGGGTAGCCGCCACGTTCACCTTGAGTGTGTTGGCTTCTATCACCTGTTGCCCTGCTGCGACTGAACCAAGAATTTGGGCGGAGGTGGGGTCGTAGGTCACTACTCCGGTGGTCTTGTTAATCAATACAGTCTTCGAACCCGTGTTGAACAGGAACTCAAAATCACCGGAAATGGATATGACATCCATGTTCAGGTTGCCGGCAACCCGGATATACATCGCGAAATAGGGGGTCGGCGAGGTTTGAATCGTTGCTCCGCCCGAGATATCAATCCCGCCGAGGAATCCGAGACCCAAGCTGGCCTCAAGGACCAAGGTGATACCGGTTGAGGTAAGATTGAGGGTCGCGCTTCCCTTGATTGAGAAGAGGCCGATGTCGAGCGAGCCTCCGAAGGAAAGGATAACCCCCGGGGCCATCGTGAAATCCTTGAGCCCATTCACTACACCGGTCTTCCGATCAACATCGAGGACCTTGATGACCTTTGATGAAGAGGAGGTGTTCAGTGCCAGGCTGAATGTTCCCACAAAGTTCACTCCGCTGAAGCCAATCGAACCTGAAGTTGTGAGCGTCAAAGATCCGGCAATTCCGCTTGAAAGGATGTAGAGCGATCCGCCGGCGCTGAGGTTGCCCAAGGGCGCGACCGCCATCGTCGCAACTACCGTCATCGCGAGTCCGGTAGAATCTATTTTAAGGGTAAAGGTGCCTGTAAGGGTCGCCAGCGTAGACCCAGTCGGCTTAATCACCAGAGAGCCCGTGATTACTATTTCCAGATAAACGTTAGCAGCCAGGCTGACCGGGGGACCAGTGGGAGGCGTGAACGCTACGAGGGTGCCGGTGGTATTGATTCTAAACAAGGCATTCGCGGTAAACCCAAACCCTGCACCTGTGACATTAAAGGCAAACGAAAGCGATGCGGCGATTCCGTTCTGGTTAATCAGCAAGAATCCATTGGCCGTAACATCGAACACGGATGCGCCTGCTACCTTAATAAAGGCACTCGCGGTTGCGTTGATGAGAAGTCCATCTGCTCCGACACTAAGGTAGAAGGTTCCGTCAAGGTAGAAGCCCGTGTAGTTGGCATCGGTCGGTTTGCTTGTGCCTAAGTAGAGTTTTCCGGTTACCCAGAGGCGGGCATAAGGACCGCTACCGGCTTCTAGTGAAACAATATCGGTGGTTGTGAGGGCATCACCGTCGAGATCTACGTCTTGATTCGTTCCGGTGGTATTGACCTGGAGGGTAAAGGTTGCAAGGAATCCGAATCCGCTGCCGCCGGTCAAACTATCGGTATCAAGCACCAGATTGATGCTCGCCGCAATTTTGAACGACGCAGGGGGACCCATGATGTAGAGCAGGCCGTTCGCCGTGGCTTGGAAAACAATCTTACCGCCGAGCATGAGCTTGAATGATCCACTTACGGTGATTTTAAAGCCCGTCCCATCCGCGATGGTGACGAGAGTTCCCTCGATCCGGAATCCAGCAACACCGCCGATGGAGAACTGAACGTAACCGGAGGCGGCAATCTTGAGCTGGCCCGCCGTTAGGACGATGCCTCCGATCGTGAAATTCTGTGTGCTGTGTGTGTTTACATAAAAGGCCAACTTAAACTTAACCTCGAATCCAGTCCCTGATATGGTGTCGGAGCCACCGCTCGGATTGCTGGCGTTAGCTGTCGTTCCCACGCCGACCTGGATCTGAACGAAGAAGGCAAGGTAGGCTTGGCCTGACTCGTAGCCGATGCGGAGGCCGGCAGCGGCGGTTCCAAGGACAGTGGTGGTTGTGCCTACGACAACCTGCGCGGTCACCTTGGCCTCTACCTGAACATAGCCCGTGGTCGCATCCAGGGTGAATACGAAACTGCCGACTAATTCAGCCTTGCCGGTCAATTCGGGCACTGGTCCCGTGACTCCATAGGACATCGTTCCGCCCGCAGAGATCCGCAGGAACCGGCCTTCGAGATTAATTGCTGTCACCGTCAAACCCTTGCTGCCATCGGTATCGCTAAACGTGTAGGCGTTGATCGTGCGTTGGGTGGAAGAGGTATTGAATTCCGCCTGGAAGTTGAAGTTGCTGAGGGTGACTAACGAGGCGCTTCCGAAGAATCCTGAAGTCGAGTTATAGCGCTCGAGACTTGCGAAGCCGGCCGCACCGTTGCTATCGATCACAAGACTGAGCGTTCCCTTGAGCTGGAAGAGGGATACCGTTGTTCCAGGGATCTTCAGCTCGGTTTTAACCGCTGCGTAAACCTCAAGGCCGCCCGTGGTGGAAAGTTGCAGGAAGAACGCACCGTCGAAGACGAGTGCTCCGCTGAGCACATCGGCACTCACTATCCCGGCGATCGCGACATAAGGCGCTGGCGTAGTTACACCGGTGGTCTTATCGCGCATCGCGGAAGGTGGCGTTGACCCGGAATAATCGGCGGTGGGATCGTAGGCGGTATTGAGTTCCTGCGGCGTCCCCGAAATCACTATCGAGTTGTAACCCACCGTGCTGCGCAGGAAGACCGGAACACTGTAGGTTTTCGACACAGAATAGGTATTGATCATCAGGGTCAGGTTTCCTGAGAGACTGAGACCCGGCAGGGAAAGACTTGCACCCAAGACGAATTTACCGGCGAAGCCGGTCTTATCTGACAGGACGACCGCCTGGACTCTGGCCTCCAGGATCTCGACGCCACCCGGGGACAACTTGATATACCCATCGAGGAAAAACTCCGACGAGTTGGTCGTGATCTTGGTAGCAAAGGCGCCGTAGGCCTTAAATTGTTCTACTTTCGGCGCCGATGGTGTTGAACCCGGGAGAGAGAAGGTTGCGGAGACGTAACCGGCGATGAGCAGCGTCTTCGCCTCGAGGAAGAAGGTCTGCGACTCGCCACGGAGGTTGAGGAGACGAACACTGGAGTTCGTGCTACTGCTGACATCGCCGCTATCCTGTAGCTGCACGAAATATTGCTTCTTGTTGATCGGGTCGTTTACGCGCCAGAGTGAACCTGCAACCAAGGTGTTGACGGTATATCCTGCACCGAGAGTTACGCCAGCGGCACCGAGACCAGTGGTCACTTCGGACGGTAATGTCGCCGCGTTGAGCTGGGTAATGAGGGCGTTCGTTGAGCGGATAGAAGCAACGCGCTGGGCTACGAGTTTGTCCGAAGCGGCTGGTGTTGCTTTGATTTCAAGACTGATAACGTAGTAGCGGTCGTTGACCGTGTCTATCACCCGCCAGCTGGTATCCTTGGAGATGACGGACACCTTGTAACCGGCGCCAAGGGTATTTGCGCCGGTGAAAAGCGCGGCGATGGAGGCCGGCAGCACCGGTGCGGTGAAGGTGCCATCAGTGGCGATAGAACCGTTGAGAGCGGCAACAAGGGTGGCGCTCGTATCAATCGAGCCAACCTGAGTGCCGATTTTCAGTGTGTCGCCGGGGATACCCGTGAGAGCAATAGTCTCAACCTTTGTGACCTTCGTGGTGTTGATCTGGAACGTGCCGGCGAGCTTAAGGTCGATCCCGATCGTGTTCAGGAAACCAAGATTCGTCTCCAGTTTGATCACGCCCCAAAGTTTCGGGAGCTTGGCGTCAAAGATTGCGCCAGCGACTGTCGCTGGCGGAACGCCCATATCGGTGAGCAACTCCCGGACGGTAAGAACCTCCAAGTCGATTGCAGGCGAGCTGGTATCCAAGACAAAGCGTCCCGTCACCGAGCCGAGGCTTCCAAGGTAAATGACGGAGAATGTTCCGCTAAAATCGAGCTGGAGGCGAGTTCCTGAGACTTGTTCCTTTGCCTCGAAGGCAACGTCACCTCTAATAGATATGATAGGTTCATCGAACAGACCGGCGCTATTGAGAGTGATGCCACCCGAAACCGTGATGAAGAAGGTGTCGGCGGGTTTACGGACGGTAACAGTGGCGGAGTAGGCGCTCGATAAGTTACCGGCATTATCGGCAAACGCACCGGCGGCCATCGAGATGGTGAGCTCGAGTCTGTCGGTGAGGGTCAAACCTGCGACCGCAAAATCACCATCATAGTAGAAGCGGTAATTGTTTGAAACTGTGCCGACAGGAGCAGTGGTGGGCACGGAGACCTTACGAACTGCAGTGACAGTGAACCCGGAGACCGCGGTAACTGTTCCGCTGGCGGAAATTTTGTTAACTGAAAGCACCAAGTCAGCGGCCGCGAGCGTGGTCAGATCTAGCGTGCCGTCTTTGAGCGCAGGGAGAAGGGTGAGTTCAATAAACTTCCCAGTGGGGACGGCGGCGACTACACCCAAGAGGTCGGTCGTCGCTGTGGGGCCCGTAGTAAGGGCGTAGAACCGGCCAGTGGACTGGCTGGACGTGTTATTCATCTCGGTCGTGTTGGTCACGACACCCGTGGGCAGGTTGACCCCGGTCACGGTGGGCTGAGAAAGATTGAAGGTGAAACTCTGAACGAGATTGGCCGTAACCAGGTCATCCTGAACAGAACCCGCCAGAACAGTAAGGGTTACCTTACCGGGCGTTACGATTCCGGTAAAGGTGTAGCGGAAAGTGTTAGCGGCAAGCTGATCGGCAGTCTGAGCCAGAGGGTCGGCGCTTACTGAAAGCACCGTCCCATCAGCGAGCGTGAGCGTAATTTCGGCAGCCGAGTCATAAACGGACGCGCTGTCTATGGAAACGCCGCGACCAGGGCTGAATATAACGTCAACGTATTGGTTTGTATTAAAGCCCTTCAGCCCAATCGTCGAAGCCGGAACAATCGTGGCGAGCGCGGCCGTTGTGCCGGTCACCGTGAAGGCAAGCGTGGTGGCGGCGTTGGCGGCAGCGGCACTGTCGGTAAAGCTACCTGCGGTGTATGTCAGGGTGACCTCACCTGCGGAGAAGGACCCGGTGACGGCGTAGCGGAAAGTAGATCCTGTGGTGCCCTGGCGCACGCCAGTCGAAAGGATCGTTGCCGTGCCTTTACCGAGTCCCGCGAGGACGGGTATGGGTGCATTTACGAGTCCCGAGAGGGTCGCGCCCGAAGTTAGACTTGCGGAGAAGGTGACATCGAGATATCCGCGCTTGTTGATTTCGGAAATCGCGATCGATCCATTATTCGCGGGAGAAGCCAGTGCAACCGTCGCTCCGCTTACGGAAATTGTAACAGTTGATGCTTCGTTAGATTCCACCGTGGCGCTCGCAGTTCCATTTCCGCGCTGACTCCAGGCACCGGCGGTGAAGCTGGTAGTGAGCGTGCCGGATTGCCAAGCGAAAGAGGTATTGGTGATTTCGTAGCGGAAGCGCTGTATGCCCTTAACCTCCAACTTCTGTATTAGTGCCGCCTGATCTGCCGCGGTGACAACCGTTTCCACAGGCTGACCCGTGGTGGCGCTGGTGGTGATCTCAATGGGGGTAGGAGTCGCACCAAAATTTAGGTCAATCGTGACTCCGCTTGCGGTTACAAGTCTCGATGTAAACTCTGCACCCGGATCTAGTATCGTTGAGTAGTCGAGAGTGCGAAGAGTCCCTGCCGAATAAACGACATCCAAGTAATATTTACCATTTGATTTTGTGAGGTTTAGGATACCAACGTCCGCGCGATCCGCATTAGGATAGATGATTGAGGCCCGCGTGGGGCTGGCGGTCGCAACCGGTGCGCTTGCGGTTGGAATTTCGATGACCGAGCCATCAGAGCGGAAGCCCATCTGAAGTTTTCCGTCAATTGTGAGTAATTGGACCTGATCGGGAATATCGGCGAGGAATAGAACCGTGGCAGCGCCAGTCGAGATGGCGGATAGGTCGGCATACAGCTTCCCGCTTACGCTCACGAGACCGTTTAGGAAGTTAAGCTGACCGGCGATGAGGACCTTGCCGTCGGTGCTGATTGTGATGGAAACAATGCCATTAAAGACGAACTGCGAGGTATAGGTGGAGTAGACCTTTGCCGATCCCTTGATCGTCATCGGGGCGGTGAAGGCCGCGCCAAATCCACTCATTCCAGGATTAGCCTTAATCGCGATATACTGTTTAAGAACCTGCGATTTGACGGTCAGCAGCCAGTCGGCCGCCGCCGGAACGGCAGTGACGGCAAATTCGGGGTCCCGCAACTTGAGAGGATCGGTAATGGAGGGGAGGGTCTTGAAGAACTCAACACTTCCGGCGAAATCCGTCATCGTGAGACCGGTGGTCGGCTCCAGTAAGATCGGGATACTTGCACTAATCGACATTCCCAGTGGCCCAAGTTCGCTTAGGGCGAAACGAACGGTAAAACCACCGGTCATACCACCCTCAACGCCAAGGAACAGGATGCGATCAACAATGGACGGATCGTTCGGGTTCGTCGTCTCCGGCGCAATCGTGTAGGCACCGGGTGTTCCTTGAACAAGAACGATGCCGCCGATGAGGGATCCGGTAATTCCGTTTCCGCTTACACCCACACCGAGAGCATTGATACCGATGATCGGGAACTCACCCGCCAGAAGGAGTTTTGTGCTAATGCGTATTCCGTCTACTGAACCGGAGAAGGTGAGGCCGGCGTAATTCGCTTGGATGCTCGCCGAAAGCATGATGTCAAATTCGCCCGGCTTATTTGTAATATCTGCCCATTGCAGGCCGATCGAAGTGATCCGAATCGGCATCCATGA
>JAIYBI010000256.1 GCA_027488595.1 Opitutaceae bacterium
CCTCCGCGACCGCGCCCGCACCGGATCAAAACTCCGTTTCTACGGCGAGCTCGGCCAGTTCAAAGGCAACTGGCAATTTGTTCTCCAGGACAAGAACTGGCTAAAGTAAGGCCCGCCCTTTCCCCGTAGCGGGGAGCGCCAGCGACCCGTCATCCTCCGCCCCCGGGAACGCCGAGCTCCAGCTCGGCCTCCTATCCTCATCCTTAACCTTATACCGAATGGCCGAACCATTCAGATTCTTGGAGCATTTTCTTAAAAACTATAGCTGAAATTCAACCAACGGATTTTTTGCCGCGAAAGAACGCAAGGAGCACAAAGAAAAGCTTTTCCGTTGGTATGTTTTTTGCGTTCTCTGCGTTCTTTTGCGGCTACACTTCCGGTTAAAATGCTCTAACGCGAAGACGCGAAGAACCAAGAAGGTCGCGAAGTAAATGAATCAAAGAACTTTGCGATCTTCGGTTCGATCTTGGCGTCTTCGCGATAAAGTCTGAACGCTTGGGGAATTGGTATCACCCCTTAGTCTAGCGCGGCCGCGCCCGCGCCCCGGTTCCACTCCACCAACTCCGCATAACGCACCCCGCGTCCGCCAAAAATATCCAGCGCGCTCCCCACCGTGAGATCAATCGCGCCCCCGCTCGCCCGCTGCACCAGCCGCACGTCGTCCATCGTTGCGACGCCGCCCGCATAGGTCATCGGTTTTCCCGCCCAACCTCCGAGCAGTTTTACGAGGTCCTCGTCAATCCCGCCGCACAGTCCTTCGACGTCCGCCGCGTGGATCAAAAACTCCGCGCAACTCCCCGCCAGCGCATCCAGCGTCGCCGGTGTCACGTCCAGATCGGTCAGCGTCTGCCAGCGGTTCATCGCCACCGTCCACCCCGCCGCCGTGCGCCGGCAGCTAAGGTCTACCACCAGCCGCTCCGCCCCCACTCGCGCCCGCAGCAGCTCCAACCGCTCCGGCAAAAATCTCCCCGCCGTATCAAAAAGCCACGACGTCACAATCACGTGGCTCGCGCCCGCCGCCAACCAGGTTTCCGCGTTGTCGCCCGTGATTCCGCCGCCCACATGCAGCCCGCCCGGCCACGCCGCCAGCGCCTCGCGCGCCGCCTCGTCGTTGCCCGCACCGAGTTTGATCACATGCCCGCCGGTGAGCCCGTCCGCCCGATACATCGCGGCAAATTCCCCCGCGCCGCGGTCGCTCACGAAGTTCTCGCGCAGCCCCGCCCCGTCGTCGCGCAGCGAGCCGCCGACGATCTGCTTCACCTTGCCATCATGAAGATCAATACAGGGACGAAACCGGGTCATAAACCCCGCACCCTACGCCGCCCCCGCCCCCACGCAATCCCCGTCCCCGCCGACGATTCGCCGGTGCCCAAGTCCGCCGTTTCCGCAATCACCGGAAACTTCACCCAAAAACCGCAGTTTAAACCGACCACGAAAACACAGATTGTCACGGATCACGAAAGTTAGGGATCGGTCACAGGGCAGACTCTCCTCAACCGCCGCGTGAATCACCATTCTGTTCAATTTTCTGATATCCGTGTGCATCCGTGATATCCGTGGTTAAAAAATTCCGTTCCCGGTCCTCCGTCATTCGTCATTCGTCATTCCCCCCATGCTCACCCTCTACACCTACAAATCCTGCGACACCTGCCGCCAGGCCGTGAAATGGCTCGCCGCCCAAAACCTCGCCTTCACCGAAAAACCCATCCGCGACACCCCGCCCTCTGTCGCCGAGCTCCGCACCATGCTCGCCCACCTCGACGGCGAACGCCGCCGCCTCTGCAACACCTCCGGCAAAGACTACCGCGACCAAAAACTCGGCGACGTCCTCGACACCCTTTCCGAGCCCGATTTCCTCGCCCGCCTCGCCGCCAACGGCAACCTCATCAAACGTCCCTTCCTCCTCCGCCCCGCTCCGCCCCTCGGCCTGGTCGGCTTCAACGCCCCCGCCTGGCAAGCCGCCCTCCTCCCGCAGGCCTAAACGTGAGCCCAATGGCTTGGTCTCTTCCGCCCCCGCACGACTCTCCAAGCCCCGCAGACCCGCCACCTCCGTTTTTGCACCTTCTGCGCTCCCGCCCTGCGGGATGGCCCACTCTCAGTTCTTCGCCTGCCGCGCCACCCGCAGCACCGCTTCGGTGATGAGCTGCCCGGCCGGCCCGTGCAGGTTGGCCTCACCCGCGTGGGTCGCCCACGGCATCCGCACAAACACATGCGGCACCCCCGCCCGCCCCAGCGCCGCCGCCAGCCGTTCGCTGTGCCGGCACCACACCAACTCATCCAGCGCCCCGTGGATCAGGAGCGTCTTCGGCGCCCCCGGATGCACCAGCTTCTCCGCACTCCCGCTCCGGTAGAGCTCTTCCCGCCCCTCCGGCCCGCCTCCCAAAAAATCGTTCATTAGCTTCTCCGAGTTGAGCGCATCCTTTGTCGAGCGCAGCGACCACACAAACTCCAGATCGTGGCACGCGTAAAGCGCCACCACCGCCCGCACTCCCGGCAACACCTCCCCATACGCCGTCGCCGCCGCGATCTGCCCGCCCGCGCTTCGCCCCACCAGAGTCAAACGCTCCGCGTCCACCCCGAGCCGCTCCGCGTTCGCCCGTATCCAACCCACCACTACTCGTAGATCCTCCCGCTGCGCCGGCCACGGAAACGCCGGGGCCAGCCGGTAGTCAAACGCCACCACCGCCACGCCCCGCGCCGCCAACCAGCGGTTGAACCCCGCCAGCTCACCGCGGTCTCCGCTGTTCCAACCGCCGCCATGCACCAGCACCACGCACGGTGCCCGCTCCCCCGCCGCCGTCCCTCGCGCCCGATAAAAATCCACCGCCCGCCCTTCAGCCGAAAAACCCTCCACCTCGATCGCCTCCACCGCCGTCGGCCAGGTCGCCAGTCGCGCCCAAGACCACACCCGTTCCCCCGGCCCGAAGGTCGCCTTCAACTCAGCCTCCACC
>JAIYBI010000174.1 GCA_027488595.1 Opitutaceae bacterium
CCCGCCGCCTCCGCCACCGTGACGATCCTCGATGACGACACGCCCGTCACCTATTCCACCTCCCCTGCCTCCCTCACCAACCTAATCTCCGGCGGCGCCCTCTCCCTCACCGCCACCACCACCAGTCCCACCCCCACCACCTACCAGTGGTTCCTCAACGGCGTCGCCATCCCCGGAGCCACCACCGCCTCCTACGCGAAAAACCCCGTCACCACCGCCGACGCCGGCCTCTACACCCTCGTCGCCACCAACTCCGCCGGCGCCTTCACCGCCACCCCCTCTCTCGTCGTCATTCGCCCCCAGCCCGGCCGCCTCGCCGCCGGCCAGGCCACCACCGGCCGCCCCGGTTTCGCCGCCATCTCCGCCACCCCCACCGGCCTCGCCGCCCTCAACGACGGCGGCGCCCTCATCGGCGGCAATTTCGCCGCCAGCCCGGCCAACAACATCAACCAGGCAAACCTCATCCGCGTCCGCGCCGATGGCTCCACCGAGACCAATTTCGCCCTCCTGCTCAACGGCTCGGCCGGCGCCCTCCTCCGCCAGCCCGACGGCAAGATCCTCGTCGCCGGCGCCTTTACCGCCATCACCGGCAGCCCCTCCATCAACGCCACCCGTATCCTTCGTCTGAATACGGACCTCACCGTTGACACCACCTTCGCCACCAATACCGGCACCTTCCTCTCCAGCGGCACGGTCAACAACCTCGCCCTCGACTCGACCGGCCGCATCTACGTCGGCCTCAGCACCGGAGCAATCTGCCGCTATGACAGCACAGGCGTGCGCGACACCGCCTACACCGTTGCCGCCGACAACGCCATCACCGCCATCTCCGTCCAGCCCGACGACAAGCTCATCGTCGTCGGCGCGTTCTCCAACCTCAACTCCGCCAGCCCCGCGAAATACAAAATCGCCCGCCTCCTCACCAACGGCACCGTGGACACCACCTTCACCGTCGGCGGCATTGGCGCGACCACCGTCTTCAATGACGTTCACGTGCTCGCCAACGGCCGCATCCTCATCGTCGGCGGCAACCTCGGCGTCCTCGAGCTCAACTCCACCGGCGGCGTCGCCACCAACTTAGACGGATCCACCCAGCCCTACCGCGCCGTCTCCAGCCCGGATAACAAGGTCCTCGTCCTGCGCTCCGACATCGGCACCGGCAGACTCTACCGCCGCACCGCCGCCCTCGCCGCCGATTCCACCTTCAGCACCGGCACCGGCCTCGAAGCCGACTCCCGGGCCATCACCGTCGCCCCCGACGGCTCCATCTGGATCGCCGGCCCCTTCACCGCCTACAACGGCGTCACCACCCAGGGCGTGCTTAAACTCAACGGCGACCCCCTCGACCCCGCCATCGTCAACCAGCCCGCCAACACCGGCGTCGCCCCCGGCCGCACCGCTTCCTTGGGCGTCGGCGCCTTTGGCACCGGCCTGACCTATCAGTGGTTCAAGGGCGCCTCGCCCCTCGCCGACGGCGGCGACATCTCCGGCGCCACCACCGCCGTGCTCACCATCGCCAACGCCGACCTTTCCGACGACGACGCCTACACCGTCCAGGTCACCGGCGGCAGCCCCTCCACCACCGTCACCAGCTCCGCCGGCCGTCTCTACGTGCTCGGCGCGCCCGTCGTCGCCACCCCGCCCTCCGCCGTGGACATGTTCGCCGGCCCCGCCCTCACGATCTCCGCCGAGGTCTTCGCCGCCGCTCCCGCCACCTATCAGTGGACCAAGGACGGCGTCCCCGTCGTCAACGACGCCCGTATCAGCGGAGCCACTACCGCCGCCCTCGCCTTCGCTAGCACCCTCGCCTCCGACACCGGCACCTACACGCTGACCGTCTCGAACGCCCAGGGCACCGCCACCACCAGCCTCTTCGCCCTCGTCCGCCCCGTGCCGTCCGCCCGTGTCGCCACCTTCTCCGGCCTCGCCTCGGCCAGCGCCGTTGGCGCCCTGAATCCCCTGCCCGACGGCCGCATGCTGGTCACCGTCGGCGGCGGCACCATGAGCAACGGCTCCTCCGCCTCCGTCTCCGCCGCCCTGCACTTCGTCAACGCCGACGGCACCGTCGCCAACCTCGGCACCGACCCCGTCACCGCCGCCAAACTCCCTTACGTCACCGGCCAGATCCTCGCCACCTTCGTCCAGCCCGACGGCAAGATCCTCATCGGCGGCACGTTCACCACCGTCAACGGCGCCACCCGCAACCGCGTCGCCCGCCTCAACGCCGACGGCTCGCTCGACACCGCCTTCGACCCCGGCACCGGCCCCAACAGCAACGTTAACACCCTCGCCCTCGACGCCTCCGGCCGCGTCCTCGTCGGCGGCGCCTTCACCAGCTTCAACTCCAACACTTCCTACCCCTACGCCGTCCGCCTCAACGCCACCACCGGTGCCCTCGACACCACCTGGACCCCCGGCATCGCCAGTGGCGCGGTCACCAAGATCCTCGCCCTGCCCTCAGGCGGCTTCCTCGTCGGCGGCGGCTTCTTCAGCCCGCAAAGCTACCTCGCCCGCTTCGACGATACCGGCGCCCGCGTCACCACCTACAACCATGGCGTCTCCGTAGCAATCAACGACCTCGCCCTCACGCCCGACGGCATCGGCTTCTACGCCGGCTTCTCCTCCACCCCCTGGCTCCAGCGCTACGTCCTCTCCACCGGCGCGCTCGACTCCGCCTATTCCGGCACCGCCGCCGGCTTCACCTCCGCCGTGCAAAAAATCGCCGTCCAGCCCGACGGCAAAGTGCTCGCCATCGGCACCTTCACCAGCCCCGCCGGCAGGATCGCCCGCCTCCTCCCCACCGGCGCCCTCGACACCGCCTTCATCACCGCCGGAGGCGGCGTCACCACAGGCACCACCACCGCCCTCGCCCTCGACGCCTCCGGCCGCATCTGGGTGGGCGGCACCTTCACCACCTTCAACAACGTCACCGCCACCAACATCGCCGTCCTGGAAGGCGACCTCCCCTCGCTGGCCTGGAGCGTCCAGCCCTTGCCTCTCTCCGCCGCCGCCGGCCAGACCATCACCTTCACCGCCGCCACCCGCGCCACCACCCCCGTCACGTATCAGTGGTTCAAAAACGGGTCGCCCCTATCCAACGGCGGCCGCATCAGCGGCGCGACCTCGACCACCCTCTCCATCACTGGTGCGACCGTCCTCGACGAGGGCAACTACACCGTGAGCGCAACCACCGTCCCCGCCGGCACCATCACCTCCGTCGCCGCCGAGTTCACCTTCCTCGCCGCCCCCGAGATCCTCGTCGCCCCCGTCGGCGGCACTCGCGAGGCCGGCGTGTCCTCATCGCTCTTCGTCCAGGCACGCGGTGCCGGCACCTTGACCTACCAGTGGTTCCGAGGCACCGCCACCAACCCGCTCGCGGAAATCTCCGGGGCCACCGCCGCCTCCTACACCATCGCCTCGCCCACCCTCGCCGACACCTCCTACTACCGCGTCCGTGTCACCAACACCCTCGGTGAAGTCTTCTCCACCCCTGTGCTGGTCACCTACGCCACCTACGCCGGTGCCCGCGTCCCCCTCACTTTGCCCACCATCTTCAACAATAACGTAAACAAAGTCATTCCACTCGCCGATGGATCCTTTGTCGCCGTGGGTCAGTTTTCCGCCATCACTCCTCCGGGCGGGTCTTCCACCACCCGTCGAGGCATGGCCCGCATTCTCGCCACCGGGGCCATCGACACCTCGTTCACTCCGACAAACAATAACCCGGTCAACGTCATAGACATTACCCGCGACTCGCAGAGCCGCTACCTCGCCATCGGCAACTTCAACACCCTGCTCAACACCCTCGGCCAAAACACCACGGCGAACAGCATCGTCCGTCTCTCTGCGAACGGCACCATCGACACGTCCTTTACCAGCCCGCTGACCTCCGCGCTTTCCAACCTGACCGCCGTGGGAACAGACGCGTCGGACAACGTCTACGTTGCCGGCAACTTCACCACCTTTGGCGGCATTACGGGCGCCGATTACCTCGTGCGCCTCAATGCCTCGAACGGCACGCGCGACACCACCTTCACCGCCGCCGTCATCAGCCAGGTCAACGCCCTGCATTTCCTAACCGACGGCAAACTCCTCGCCGGCGCCACCTTCGGCCTTCGTCGCCTCAATTCCAACGGCACCAACGACTCCACCTTCACCTACGCCGGCGGCACCTCCGTCACCTCCATCCTGGCGCTCGCCGGCGGCGACTTCCTCGTTGCCAATGCTTCGGGCCTGCAGCGCATCACCGCCACGGGCACGCTCGTGACCCCGTTCCCAGCCACTGGCACCTCCGCCACTAACATCAGCGAACTCCTCGCCCTTCCGTCCGGGCGCATCCTTGCCGCCGGTAACTTCACCACCTACAATAACACGACCGCCAACCGCATCGCCCATCTCGCCACCGACGGCACCCTCGCCGCCGGATTCAACTCGGGAACCGGCTTTAACAGTAACGTCAACCACCTCGCCCTCGACTCCTCCGGCCGCGTCTGGGCGGCAGGCAATTTCTCCACCTACCGTGACGTCACCGTCACCCGCGTGGTCGTGCTTAACGGTGCGGACACCATCCCCGCCGACCCCGGCGCACCCGTCACGACTACCCCCTTCGAGAGCTACCTCGTAAACGCCAACGTCCCCGCCAACCAGCGCGGTGCGACCGACGACCCCGACGCCGACGGCGTGTCCAACCTCCTCGAATTCGCCCTCGGCGGCGGCCCCCTCGTGCCCGACTCCGACCTCCTCCCCATCCCTGAGCTGATCGGGGGCAACCTCACCTTGACCTACGTCCGCGCCCAGGCCTCGGGCATCACCTACACCGTCCAGACCACCACCGATTTGATCAACGTCGCCTGGACCGCCAACGGCGTCACCCAAGGCACCCCGGCCGTGGACGGCCTCACCACCGCCTCCGTCCCCCTCGACGGCCCTCCCTCCCTACGGCTCCAAGTCACCCTCAATCCGTAAAGTGGCATAGAAGTCCCCGCCCACGGTCCGAAAGCGCCAAGTCTCTGAATTCTGGTATCCGCGTTCATCCGTGTCATCCGCGGTTAAACCCTGCCGCCTGAGGTCTCAGGTCTCAGGTCTCAGGTCTCCGCCCTCAGGTCTCGGGTTTCCTCTCTCACTGGCAGGCTTGAACGTAAGTTCAAGTTCAGCACCCTCCGCCCCATGAAACGCGCACTCCCCCTCTGCGTCCTGTTCGTCCTTGCCGGTCTCGCCCCTGCCTCCGCCGCGAACATCCCACCCGAGCTCTACCTGCCCCTGCCCGCCCTCACGCTCGCCTCCGGCGCGAGCGCAACTCCCGTCACCCTGACGAACCACCTTCGCGACCCCGACGTCCCCGGCACCGCCGTCCGCGTCAACGTCCGCCTCGGGTCCGAGACCGCCGACCTCTACCTCGCGCTCTTCGACTCCGCCACCCCCCTCACCGTCGCGAACTTTAGAAACTACATCACCAGCGGCCGCTTCACCGATAACTTCTTCCACCGCTCCATCCCGGGCTTCATCCTCCAAAGCGGCGGGTTCAGATTTCTAAACGACACAACCTACGAGGCCATCGCCACCTTCCCGCCGGTTCCAAACGAATTCGGCGCCTCAAATCTACGCGGCACCATCGCCATGGCCAAACTCGGCGGCGACCCCGACTCCGCCACCAGCGGCTGGTTCATCAACCTCGCCGACAACTCCGCCAATCTCGATTTCCAAAACGGCGGCTTCACTGTCTTCGGCCGCGTGCTCGGCAACGGCATGGTGGGCATCGTGGATGTGCTCGCCAGCGTCAGCACCTACAACGCGACCATCATTGACCCCGCGTGGGCAAACATCCCCCTCCTCGCGGGATCAGTGACCCGCTACAATTGCCTCGAATCCAGCGCCGCCCTCGTCTCCCCGCTCGCGTATCAGGTTTCCTCCGACAACCCCGCTCTCGTCTCCGCCACCGTCACCAACGGCGTTCTCCAGCTCACCGGCTCCGCCTCAACCGCCGGCCAGACCACCATCCGCATCACCACCACCGACCTCGAAGGCGGCACCCTTGCCTCTTCCTTCCCCATCACCGTCCTCTCGTCCGACCCGCTCATCGCCTGGCGCCAGACAAATTTCTCCACCACCGCCGACACCGGCTCCGCCGCGAACCTCTCCGACCCCGACGCCGACGGCATCGTCAACCTCCTCGAATACGCCCTCGGCCTCTCCCCCACGGTCCCAAGCACCGCCGGCCTGCCCGCCGCCCAAGTCTCCGCCGGCAACCTCTCCTTCACTTACAAACGCGCGGTCGCCACCGGCCTCACCTACACCGTCCAGACCACCACCGACCTCACCACCCCGGCCTCCTGGAACCCCGCCGGTGTAACCCAAGGCACCCCCGACGTTAACGGCAACGTCACCGCCACCACCCCCGTCGGCACCGGCCCCCGCTACCTCCGCCTCAGCGTGACGCTCGCCCCCTAGAGTTCCACCCATCCTTCCTCATCGGCCATTCGTCATTGGTCATCCCACCGTTCCCGAAACTACCAGAGATTCAAACTCCGAATCTCCGGCATCCGCGCCCATCCGCGCAATCCGCGGTTAAACCCTGCCGCCTCAGGTTCAAGGTTTCCAGTTTCAGGTCTCAGCTCTCACGTCGCCACCCTCAGGTTTCAGGTCTCAGCGTCCCCGCAGGCTTGAACGTGAGCTCAAGTTCGTGACAACCTCCCCTCTCTTATGAAACGCACGCTCCTCCTTTGCGGCCTCTTTTCCCTTTTGCTGGCCGGTCTCCGCGCCCAGTCCACCGTCCCCGCCGTAGCCTCCCCCATCGCCGCGCAGGCGCTCACCGTCGGCGCCTCCGCCACCGAGTTTGACCTCTCCACCGTCTTCAGCGTCCCGGGCGTCACCGGCCAGGTGGTCCAGTTCGATACCACCTTAGGCAAAATCAACGTAGAGACGCTCGCCACCGCCGCGCCCAACCACGTCGCCAACTTCCTCGCCTACGTCAACGCCGGCAGCTACTCCGCCACTGTCTTTCATCGCGCCGCCAGCCTGGAATCCGGTCAGCCTCACTCGATCCTTCAGGGCGGCGGCTACACCGTGGTCACTGCCACCAACGGCTCTGTCAGTAACTTCGCGCCGATCACCAAACGCGCTCCCGTAAACCTCGAATACAATCTGGCCAACGCCCGCGGCACCCTCGCCGCCGCCCGCACCAGCGACATCAACTCCGCCACCAGCGAGTGGTATTTCAACACCCGCGACAACTCCACCATCCTCGGCCCGACCAACGCCTCCGGCTACAGCGTCTTCGCCCGCGTCCTCGGCACCGGTATGACCATTGTGGATACGATCGCCGGCAACCCCCAATACAACATCGGCGCCGGCTTCACCAACACTCCTCTCCGCAACGTCACCGCCGATCAGGCCAATCTCCTCCCGAACAATCTCATTTTTGTTAATTCCACCGCCGTCATCCCCGTCTTCCCCTCCACCACCGGCCAGACCGCTGTCGTCTCCTTCACCGTCTCGAGCAACCAAACCAACGTCGCCACCGCCACCCTCGTCGCCGGCCGCACCCTCGCCATCAACCCCGTCGGTGCCGGCAATGCCACCCTCACCCTCATCGCCACCGATACCAACGGCAACGCCGCCCAGACCACCGTCCCCGTCACCGTCGTCGCCACCACCGTCGCCGCCCGCCGCGATGTGCTCACCATCGGCACCCCCGCCTCCCTCCCGCTCGCCGTCCCCGGCCACAACACCTGGACCACCCCCGGCACCCTCCCCGCCTGGCTCTCCCTCTCTTCCTCCACCGGCATCCTCACCGGCACCCCGCCCGCCGATACCCCCGCCTTCACTTTCGTGCTGAACGCCCTCGACGCCAACTCCGACGTCTTCGGCCAGAACGTCACCCTC
Organism: Opitutaceae bacterium; assembly: GCA_027488595.1. Classification (GTDB taxonomy): domain Bacteria; phylum Verrucomicrobiota; class Verrucomicrobiia; order Opitutales; family Opitutaceae; genus IMCC26134_A. The sequence goes on from JAIYBI010000174.1 coordinate 7,882, forward strand.
CTCTTCAAAGCCCCCGCCTCCCCCGACCGGGCCTTCTCTCCCGCCGACTTCGCCGAGGCCGCCACCGGTCGCACCCTCGCCGGCCTTTCCTTCACCAGCGCCACCGCCTTCACCGACACCACCGAGCCCGTCGCCAGCCCCTTCCGCACCGGCACCTGGACCTACTCCTCCCCCTCCGCCAACCAGGCCCGCGTGATCCTCACCTACCCGTCCGCCAACCCCGTCTCCCGCGAGGGCCTGGACCTCTACCACCGCGGCGCCCTCGTCACCGACGCCCTCCGCTACGATCTCGACAACAGCGATGTCGCCAGCGGCCACCAGCTCACCTCCGCCAACTTCCGCTCGACCTTCATCCCCCGCGATGTCGCCGCCTCCGTCGTCAACTCCCGCAACGTCAGCCTCACTTGGCGCGACGAGGCCTGGGCCGATAGCTACAACGTTTACCGCACCACTTCCGCCCTTACCCCGCCCGCCGCCAACGCCACGCCCTTGAACGGCGCCACCGCCCTCACCTCCGCCGCCTACACCGACGTCGCCCCCGCCCGCGGCACCGCCCTCACCTACTGGGTCACCGCCGTCCGCGCCGGTCAGGAAACCACCCCGCTCGCCTCCGGCACCACCACCCTCACCGTGCCCGACGTCCCCCTCGTGCTGGAGCAGCCGACCACCCTCCTCGCCGCCGTCAACGCCACCCAGGTCTTCAACGTCACCACCCTCGGCACCGGCCTGACCTACCAGTGGTCCTTCGCCGGCAAAGCCATCAAGGGCGCCACCTCCGAAGACCTCTCCCTCAAGGTCACCACCAAGTCCGCCGGCACTTACACCCTTCGCATCACCGACAACACCGGCGACACCGCCCAGGCCCTCGTCACTCTCCGCGTGGCCGTCGTCCCCAAGATCACCGCCCAACCCGCCAAGACCGTCTCCCTCGCCCTCGGCGGCTCCACCACCCTTTCCGTCTCCGCCACCGGCGAGGCGCTCTCCTACCAGTGGTTCCGCAATGGCACCGCCCTCGACGGCCAGACTGCCCGCACCCTCGCCCTCACCAACGCCACCTCCGATACCTCCGGCACCTACACCGTGCGCGTGAGCAACATCGCCGGCTCCGCCACCACCAAGGGCACCGCCCTCACCGTGCTCGCGCCGCCGACCGTCGGCACCATCACCGGCCCCTCCACCGTCGCC
>JAIYBI010000433.1 GCA_027488595.1 Opitutaceae bacterium
GCAAACATCTCCGAGAATCTCAAGATGATGGCTTTCCGATTACGTGATGCGGACACCGGAATCGCCGGCCTCTGCCTAATACAGATTTTGTCGAGACGTCTATGGATTGCGCAACCGACAGAGAGTAAAACATGAATACTCCCCCAAGGGTATTTATTGACATTACTCCCTTAGTGTAGTTTCTGTGCCACATGAATCACCCGGTTTCTACACCTGCCCAAATTCGTGCGGTGCTGCCCGCCTTGCGCAAACACCGGGGCCTAACCCAATCCCAGCTCGGCACCATCATCGGCGTCAGCCAAAAACGTATTGCCCGTATCGAGGCTGATCCCGCGAGAGCCTCGTTCGACCAAGTCTCCAAGCTGATCGTCTTGCTGGGCGGGGATCTCGTGGTGACAGAAAAACCATCTGAGATCGCGCCCAAGCATGACGCAAAGCGCACTTCCAAGCCGGGTGATAATTGGTAAGATGAGCGCACATTCCCTGGCAGTCTGGATGAATGGCGAACGCGTCGGCCTGTGGTCGACCCCGTCCGGACGTCCCCAAATTTTTCAATATGACGACGCCTGGCTGAACAGCGATATGAGACGCGTCTTATCGCTGTCGATCCCGTTCACCGTGGGCAACGAGCCGCTGCGCGGCGCATCGGTGGCCAATTTTTTTGAGAACCTGCTGCCGGATAACGACCAGATTCGGCGCCGAATCCAAACCCGTTTTCACGCGGACAGCGGTAGCGCATTTGACCTCTTGGCCGCGATAGGTCGCGACTGCGTTGGCGCGATCCAGCTTTTGCCGGAAGGCCATGAACCGCCAGAGGTGAAAACGATCCAAGCCAGGCGACTCGACGAGGCCGGCGTGGCTCAGGCCATCCGCACCACCCTTTCCAGCGGCTCGGCATTGACCGGAAAGGAGTCCGATGAATTTCGATTCTCCATTGCCGGCGCACAGGAAAAAACCGCCCTGCTTTACCACAAGGGGAGTTGGTGGATTCCGGGCGGGGCGACGCCGACAACGCATATCTTTAAACTACCCCTCGGGTTGGTCGGCGGGATAGCGGCTGACATGCGAGACTCGGTTGAGAACGAATGGCTGTGTCACCAAATCCTCAAGGCCTATGGGTTGCCCGTGGCCGAATGCGAAATGGCACGTTTTTCGGAATACCGTGTGCTGATCGTGAAACGCTTCGACCGCGCTCCGGCTACTGGATGGATCGCTCGACTGCCACAGGAAGACTTCTGCCAGTCGCTGGGATGTTCGCCGTCTCAAAAATACGAAGCTGAGGGTGGACCTGGCATGGGCGACATCTTGCGAGTGCTCGCAGGCAGTTCCAGCTCGGGCGAGGATCGCGGGAATTTTATTCGCGCCCAACTCCTGTTCTGGATTCTCGCCGCAACAGATGGGCACGCAAAAAACTTTTCCTTGTTCCACGAACGCGGTGGCAGCTATCGCCTCACCCCTTTCTACGATGTGCTCTCCGCCTGGCCGATAATCGGAAGGGGGCCGAATCTCCTCCCCTGGCCCAAGGCCAAACTCGCGATGGCGGTGCGTAGCAAAAACGTCCACTGGAAGCTGGCGGATATCAAGCGACGCCATTGGGAGCATCTTGGCCGCACCAGCGGCCTCAGCGATGGCACATGGATCGATCAAATTGTAGGCGTAACGCCGTCTGTGATCGAAACCGTGCAAGGCTTGATACCAGCGGGATTTCCCGGGGCGGTTGCGGATGCAGTCTTTGCCGGCATGAGGCGGCAAGTGAGCCAACTGGTCGCTCACAAGGGAGCGTGAACCCCAGCGCCCCTCTTGGGGAAAATGGGACTGAGGATAGGCTGAACCCTCGCCCGAGGAGAGCGCGTTGCCGGCCGCTTCCAAGCTCGTAAACGCGCAATCAGCCCCTGCGCTTCGATGGCATCCAAGTCTCCTTCCAAGGCGGCTTGATTCAACTCGGCGAGCACCGGCTCGCTACCCAGTAAAGCATCCGAGCAATTCACCGGCTGTATCGCAAAAGGGAGCCTTAGCCTTGGTGCGCTGCGTGCAGTCTAGGTGCGTCTTTGTCCAAGATGAGATGAATGTCCTCGGAATAACGACGGCATGGAGGCCCATCTCGGCATCCACTTGCTGGAAGGCCAGGAGACGGCAGGGCGCGGGGAGTTGAAGAAAGGCGTCCATTGGTCAGGCGGCGTTTGCCGTTATCGGACGCAGCAGATCGGCGATCCATGCGGGAGCGTGGATGAGGTCTTTATGCAGAGCCGGGAGATCGGCGTCGGTGACATGTCTGCGCAGGATGGCGAGCACCTGGGCGTTGATCTGATCCTGCCCGAGGTGTCGAAGGGCTTGGATGATGGTGCCACTTTTTCTCCCAGCGGTGGCCATATTGCGCGGGGTCGTGTGCTGAAGGTGGATCTCGCGCCGGCCGATCCGAACTTTACGGGTTGGGCCATCGGTGAGGAAAACGACGCGGGAGGGCACTTGCTCGGAGAGTCCGAGCACGTTCGCCGCGTAGGCCCCTGAGGGCTGAAGCCGGATCGCATCACGCACGACCAAGGCGCGCGCGATGGCATCGGCGGAGGGTGCCACCATTCCAAGGACGGGGTCTTGCAAAGGGTAATCGTAGAGTCCTCGGGCGAGTTGATGGATCGTGCCGGCGGTCTTGAGGCGGCGCAGTGTGGAGTCGACGGCGTCAGTCTTGCCCAGTCCCTGAAAATGCTTCGGAGTGAATACCCAACCCTTCCCGTTCCCATAGATACGGCTACGAACCTGTGAATCAATGGATTGTCTTCCTAACTTCATCTTACTTTTGACGGGAACTATAGTATCTTTTACCGTCAAAACAAGCTTTGTTTAGCAGGCTAGCTTTCGACAATAACGCAAGCGCTGGGTTGCCCCCTTCCCAAGGGTAGCGTCGCCGCACACACCGCCATAAAATGAATAAAATTAAGAACTCTTTGTTAACCGGCCTTATGCTCCGACTGCGCCTCGTGGGTGTCGGCTTGGGCAATGGGACCGTCGCAAGGAAACCGGAAGGCGCAAAAAGAATTCAAGGTTTTTTCCGGAGGTGATTTGAGGTCGCTGTGCGGTTTGAGAGAAACACTGTATCATGGTCTTTTGCCTGCTTTAAGATATTTATAGAAGTCGATATTTTTTTAACAACCTGACCGGCGTCCAAGACATCTTGTAACTTCTGAGACCGGGCAAGCCAAGGTCTTCCTGATCGTTGTGAAACCGGTAGCCGGTTGAGTGCATGAATCGTGCCGTTTCAATCATTAGGAACTCCATCGCTCCCGCCAGATCGCGACGAGTCTTTCCAAAGGGTGTGTGATAATATTTCCTACCAAGCGGCTCGACAATCATAAATCCAATTAAGGTATTCTCCATGGTCAGGCCGATACCTATGCATCCCAGTGTGGAAGATGCACCGAGGCATCTCATAAGCGCACGTAATTCCACAAGTAAACCCCTTTCCAAGATCCCTTTCTCAAGCATCACCTGACATGCGAAGGATTCCAGCTGGGCGCAAACTGAACTGTTTGTTAAATCGAGTGTTTCAATCTTTGCTTGCGGATGCATTCGCATAAAACGGCGCGCGAGTCTATGACGCGCGCGCAGGCTTACAGAGGATGCATTTAGTATATCCTCGGTTGCGTAAACATAGTCAGCGATATTGCGGTCTTCCTCCCATTGGTTACCCGGAGCTGACTTCGCAATCTCCTCAGGGATATATCCAAGCACAGCACGCTGGCATTCCGGTTGTGAGGCCTCGAATGAGAGTAGGTCGGCAATCGAACCACTTATCTGATTGTCGCCTAGCAAGGTGCAGGAGCGCTTTCCCTTGGTCGGGTCGGTAAAACGCATGAGTAGGTTATTATTCAAATTACTGAGCAAGGTCTCTCCATCGTCTAGTCCATGCAGTGTCATTGCACAGAAGTCGTTATAGGGAGGATATTTTTGAGTGAATGCTCGAATGGCTTTGATATGCGTAAGGTTCCACGGCGTGCATTCGGGAAAAGTTGGAATCCCGGGAAGAGTCGCCTCCGTTACAGGTTCCCGGTGCCTCTCCGATTTCATAGCCTCGATGATGTAATCCGAGACTAAGCCTTTGTTGATGCACTCATGTTGGAAGTCACTCGGCAGTTCATCAAAACTCACCACCTGTTTGCGGCACCGAGGTGACCCGCACCCGCATTCCATTTTTTCAGGGTCAGCCCACATAGACATGGAATAGTCCATGGTGATTTCCGTTCCGGTCGGGAGGTCTTGAAGCGCCACGAGGTCAACTGTGCCGCGTATTGAACAGGAGGGTCCACACGAGTGATTCACGAAGGCGGGATTTCCTTGAACATCAATGTAACGTCCCAGACCGATCTGCACGGCATAGAAACTGAAGTGCCCCATCGCGAGCGTTTGCTCTAGGGAGATTTCAGCCCCCGAGAAGACGAGCAACCGCTCACCGGCTTTCACTTCTCGACCGACAAAGAGGCCCCAACCGACCTTTGTCCTGTCGATGTATAACTCCGTCTCGGCATTTGCTTCGATGATCGCCCACCCGTGCTGATTCGAATTGGGCGCAGTGGGTAGGCTTAGGGAATGACAGTGAGCAGTTGTATTGTGGGATGTATTCACAACCCTTGCGCGGAGACATCTGTTCTAAAGACGGGAACGGGAATGCGGGCGAAACCACGAAATTTCAGTTCAATTGTCCGAACTCGATTAACTAATTGCGGTCGAGCATTAGGCAACGTGTAGTCGTTACCGCATGCCGCTAAAGCTAAGTATACCCAAGGGTTGATTGCACCGGTAAGCTCAACTTTAGCCAGCGTTACGCTTTGGGCATGGATTTTCCGTAAAATGGTGCACGGCGAAATCGAAGGGCGTGATTGATCCCTGCAGCACCTCTTGGTTCTTCACCATTAGAGGAGAGACCCTGCAACCATGAAAAAGGCGGGCTTTGTGCGTAAAAAATCCAACGTAGTCACGTTTCCTGCGAATATTCCATACACTCCTTGATGGCCGCATCCACTCGTTCACGCGTCCAGTTTCTACATTCTTTGATAAGGAAACGCTTTATCTCTTCTGCTCTTTCAGGGGTGGCATTAGCGGCCTCCCGAATATATCCAAATTCCTCTTCGTCTGCCGGATCATGGTTTGCTATTTGGGATGCGATCCCCTCCACGAACCCTTTGCTTGTCTCTTGGGAATACCCTCCCTCCTTGGCCGAATTGTTAGAACGCCGGCTGGAGCCGGCGTTTTTCCTGTCATTGGCAAGGAGTGGGGTATCTTGGTTATCCAAGTTTTTTTGAATGATTATCTGAGGCAGAACGATGTTTCCCAACTGCAACCAAACTGGAGGAGAAGACGAATAGGAGAGCTTCCCTCTCCTGCCTTTACCTTCGATCTTGATTTCATAGGAGGCCAGATAAGTCGTGAAATACTGATAGTAGGTTCTGGCCTTGGGAGATGAGCATAAAACGGAGATCAGCTGACCTGTCCATGCGATGCCGGGATTAAACGAATTTCGTTCAGCATCAATAATGGATACTTGGGCAAATACACGATCCCATCCTCTGGCCGTCCAAAGTTCTTTTAAGTTTTTAGCTAATTGGGATTTCCATGTGTTTTTGCATTTGTCTGCGTTTCCCATTACAATACAAAATGACCTGATACGGAACTCCAAAATGGCCAAATGGGCGATCAGCAATTCCAGCAATGAGATTTGGCAAAGCTGAACCGGATCAACGCTTCCGGCCTCACTGCTATTCCATGCGTTAATCTTTTCACCGAATGCCTGTTCGGAGAATCCGTATTTTTGTAGATACTCAAGAACCGGGGGTTCCTTGCCGTTCCAATACTCCTTCCACTGTTTATCAAAGGACTTAAAATCTATCGGAAGACGTATGTCGGCATCGGTGGATGCCAGTGTCTCCATACATCTCTTAAACGCATCTGCGTCAGTCGATTGAAGAGCAACCAATGCAGAGAGTGCTTCAGGGCTCTGGATGTATGCCTTAAACGCGCGCACGATTTTATCCTCTGGTCGGCCTTTCTCTTTCTCTAGAATGCGGCATGCTTCCACTGCGGGATGTGCGAAAATCCGTCGATTCAAAAGGCGTGCTCGTTTGCTTGGGAAATTATGGCGTTCGAGTGAGTCGGGTTTCGCTTGATCCCATTCCAATACAAGAAACTCAGGCGGACATTTTATGGCGGACTTGCGCGAGTCTTCGGAGTCTGGTGGCAATCCCTCGATAATCGCACGCTCAATCTCATCAAGCACAGATTCCAAAAGATCGGCTATTGCAGCAGGCAAATCCTGGAGAGCTGCGCGACGCACCTCCGTAATTAATAGATTGGTCTTGAGCACATCAGGAATGCACTTGGGGCTCAGCATGTCCTCAATCCTTTTGATGGGTTCGCTTGCTTTTGTGCGGACAAAACCAGGCAGGGCTTTGAGCGCTTGCTTTGCGTTACCTAAATCTACGCTACGCTTAAGAATTCCCGCCGAGGCCATGTTCCCTGGTTTCCAGGGCTGGTCGTTCAAATCTGTGTTCACTTCTTTCTGGATAGAACGCGCCAAACTCTTCGCCGCCTTAAGTGGCAAAGCGAAAAGAAAAAGTTCTGCAGCCGCCACTTCGCGGTAATCCATTAAGGCAGAGACTAGTGCTGCCGACGTAGGAGCGCGTCCGCACAAGTTTCCGACTTCGTCCTTAAGTGACAGCATACGGGTAGAACTGTTGGACAATACGTGCGCCATGCCAATGTTGAGCGGCCCCTGAGGATAGTGGCGCGAAAGGCGCTGCGAATAACGCTTAAGAACCCTTTCCTCGTATAATTGCCCTAACATATTGTCCTGTTTGAACGCGCCGAAGTATTGCGCTTGGGCAATCTGCTCGATGAAGCCTGCGATGTCTGCCACGCTCCATTGCCCGTCCTCCAAAGCGTCAAATAGTGTCTCTTCCTGTAGGTCGAGCAGGGCTTGGGCGATCATGCCCTGCTCGTAGGGCATGAACAAGGTTTTGCTATTTGCGGCCAAGGATCGCAGGCGCCCCCTTGTTCGAGAAGCTCTACTCCGCAGACTGCGAAGAGGTATAACATTCTTTTCGGCAAAATCTTCCGCATTGGCAGGAACCTCTGTGCTTTTTAGCATGATAACGCTCTGCTGCCTCAACACGGAGTCAGCCAGTATGGCTTTTGCGATGTCCAACCCGTTCGTCGGCTTGCCGGGCCATGCAATGTCGAGGAGGAATAGCGTTCGCCGCCCACGAGCTTTATCAAGATAAACCGATATGTTATCTGTGAGATCCCAATCAACCCTCAAATGCTTCGTGACCAATGATCCTGCGATACAAAAGCTAGTTGCCGCAGGGACTACGTGCCCCAGTAGAGTGCAAATGTTGGTTACTCGCAGCTCGATTTGTTTGGGAGTGTCATCGGCAATGACAATCAGGGGCGAGACCGAGTTATAGGATTGTTTAGCCATAATTAGTTTTGTCGAAGGTTTGTTTCCATTCAACCAGCGTGGAAATGGACATCGTATTCAGTATTGGGACAGTTGTCTCGAACTTCAGTTTAGCGGTATTCCCCAATCCGCACACGAGCCTGCGAAAACCTGCCAAGGGTCCATTGGTGTTTGGATCAATCTGCTCTGACCAAAGCTCAATCGAAGCCCTAAGGCAGGCTGTTTCATTCTTATTTTTCCATGTGATCCATTGTGCGACTAACTCGTCTACTTTTTGGATCAACTCGATAATACTGGCCAATACATTTTCCTCATTTTTGTCGGATGTGTAGTTCAATAGTTCCCTCAAAGTGTCAGCGGTGTGGAACGGGGTTGCCGGCAGCAGGATTTCAATACTCGCAGGGTCTAGTTGTTCGACAAACCGAGCGAAGGGCGTGTGAAGCCGCTGCCAGCTACCCGCGAATACCTCAATCTTAGGGTCAAAAATCGTTCCCTGGTGTTTCAGGACTTTGGGCTTATCCTCAAACAGTGGGGCGATTACTGGCACCTTTCCGATGGGAAATTGTAGGAGGTCAATCGGCTGCGCCCCTAGGGATCGGATGAATTTCGCCTTATCCTTGCACGCCTTTGCGTCGCAGCCATCGAAGGTAATCCGAAGTTCGCTTAGGCCGTCGAGCGCGTCCTCCAGCTTGAGGACGTTCATCTCGATTGTCTCCAGCACATGCCGTAGTGCGTGCATCTTGAGCGAATCGCCAAAGACCAGAAAGCTCGGCGAGTTTCCTGAGGGCTGTTCCGATACTTGAGCTGGGGGCAGCGACTCCATCTTGGAGGAAAAGCCTGCCGTCCCGAGGGCTGGAGTGTCAACGGTTGCGGGCACTCCTGCTCCGCAAATACCCAAAGAATGGCCTGTAGTCATAATTCCATGGTTCGGGACATCTGGCCGGAAACAGAGAGTGAAACCTCATATCACCGTGACTACATCAACGCACATCCCCTCCCATTCTGAGACGACCTTTTCTCACCGTCTCGTTTCGTTCCTGCTGCTCGTTGCCCTTGCATTCGTCCTCACGGGTTGCGGCCCCAAAATCAAGGTCACTTGGGCTGAGCCCAAATCCGAGATTCATGACGGCACCCTTTTACGCCTCGCCGGGGTAGAGGTCGGCGAAGTCACGGATGTGACCACCGACCACGGCCAGTTTACGGTCGAGGCACGCATCTACCGAAAAACGCGGGAGCAGGTGCGTTCCGAGTCGGCCTTCTTGTTGAAGAAAGCCGAAGGCAGTGCGCCGGCCTACATCGAGATTACCACCCTGCGACCCGACTCGCCACCCATTGCCGACGGGGCCATCTACAGGGGCTCGGAACACCAGCTCGACGTTTTGTTTCGTTCGTTGAGTAATGATTGGCCCCGAACCCTGGCCATTATCGCCGTCGTCAAGGGCGCCTTGTTCCTTGTGATGTTGTGTTTTCGCCAGCTCAGGCAACTCGCGGTTGTCCTGTTTTGCCTCGGTGCCGGTTTGGCGGGCGCGTATTACGCCTCTCCCTACGCACAGCCCCACCTCCAACGCTGGGTGCCGATTGACTTCCGTCCTGATTTGCTAGCTTACGCCGCCGGCTTTCTTGCCGCCTACATTGCGGCCTTGATCGTCGTGGCCCTCATCCGCGCTCCATTTGCTGCATCTCGTGAATGAACGGTTGTCATTCAGGCGGCTTCAACCAGTTGAAATGCCTCCGTGCAAATCCTAGCCAATGGTCTCATTCAGTGCCTGCTCATCGCCGTGTTGGCGGTGGGGTTCATGTCGGTCTATCTGCCAAGTCGGGTTTTCTTTAAAGGGCAATTGTGAATCTCCGACCTTGACTGCCTCTAAGACCTCAGTCCGGCGACGACCGGGGCATGTGAACTAGCTTGGGGAAGCTGCTTTCACCGCCGCAGCACCTGCCTGCACCCCGCCGCAAGAGCCATCAGGGTTTAACCGCACGTCCATCCCTGCCTCGATGCCATGCAGCGGCACCCCACGAGCACTGATTTCCCTAAGCCAAGTTCGATTGTTAGTGGTTTCGCTCAGAAACTGGGCCAGCACGGACATGACCTCTTGGCGCTTGGCGGAGTCCGCTACCTGGCCAATTTTTATCGTTCCCCCCATCTGCTCCAAAAGTTTAGCGACGGTGTCACCCGGAAGTTGGGCTTCAATCACCCTTCCAATCGACGCCCAATGTTCAATCTGGCCGGTCAGTGAGCGATGAAATAATTTAGCGGATTTGCGGGCTTGTTCAACCAATTCACCGGATAACTTTACGGGCATGGACTTGGTGAGACTCATGCTCAAGTGGTAGTAAATAACTACCTTGCGTCAAGTCGAGACATCTGTCTTGAGACAATAAGACACCGGCATCTCAGTGCAAACCAGCCACCAACTCGAATCACCTTCTAGATGAGGCGCAAAACACTAAATTACATATATTTAGATAATGCAGCGACTACTCAAATGGCCCCCGAGGTCATTGATGTGATTATGGACGCAGAAGCTCGCTATTATGCGAACGCCTCTAGCAGTCACGTTTTGGGAAGGGAGGCTGCAACCGAGTTGGAAAAAGCACGGCGACTATTATCCGAATACCTCGACGCGGATGATTACCATTTGATTTTCACAAGTGGTGGCACTGAATCTGATAATTTGGCCCTCGCAGGAATCATCGGGATGCAGGCTAAAAGGCGAGGGGTGATGTTGTCCTCGGTAACGGAGCATCAGGCCGTTTCTCATTGCTTGGCGGCACTCGCAGGCCCGGGGCGCAACCACCATGAACTCGGAGTCGATTCAAATGGTCTAGTATGCCTCAAATCTGTTGAGGCCGCACTAAGGAAACCCACCCTAATCCTGAGTGTGCATGCGGTGAACAACGAGACCGGCGTGGTGCAGCCTGTAGAAGAGATCACCAAGTTGGCTCGGCGAAAGAGCGTCATTTCCCATACGGATGCCGTTCAAGCCTTGGGCAAGGTTACCTTTTCCGCACGAAAATTGGGTGCTGACCTGATCTCGCTCTCTGGCCATAAAATTCACGGACCGAAAGGTGTCGGGCTCTTGCTAGTTCGAAAGGGAATCAACCTCTCGCCAATCATGCTGGGGGGCGGCCAAGAAAGGGGAAAACGGTCCGGCACCGTCAATTTACCCGCGATTATCGGACTGACTAAAGCCGTGGAACTTCTCGGATCTGGGAACAAACTGAATGTCATCAGCTCTATGCGCGATTCCCTTGAAAAAAACATACTCACGCGTCTACCGCATGCGGTCGTAAATGGCGCAGGTGCCTCACGCTGCGCGGCAATTACCAACATCCTTATCCCCTTTGTGAATGACAATTATCTTCATGCCCGGCTCGCAAATTCGGCACTATGCGTCAGCTCTGGTTCCGCTTGTGCTTCCCACAAGCAAGAGCCCTCACGTGTCTTGCTCGCGATGGGGCTTTCAAACCATGATGCACGCGCCTCATTGCGGTTCTCCTTGTCGCGATTTACTACCAAGGCCGACCTTCGTGCGGCGGCAGATATTCTATTTGAGGCCGTCGATCCGTTTATCTGAACACTTTGCACCCCACCTCCCATGAACCTTAACACCTTCGATATACTAATAATTGTCGCCTATTTTGGTGGATTACTGGCGTTCGGATTAATCGTGCGGCGCATCCGTGACTTTGGCGACTATGCCGTAGGCGGTCGCGTAGTCCCAACCGCGATGATCTTCGCTAGTCTTACCGCGACCTACATCGGGCCGGGCTACACCATGGGATTCACGGCCAAAGGCTTTGCTTCGGGCTGGTTGTTCTTTTTCGTGGCCTTAGCCTTTACGGCTCAAACCGCACTCGTGGCGAAGTTCTTGGCGCCCCGTCTGCACTCCTTTGTCAACTGCTACACGATTGGAGACGTTCTCGGTCAGCAGCACGGGAAGTCCGCTCACTTAACTGCAGGCGTGATTTCAACCGCACTTTGTTTGGGGTTCGCTGCCATCATGTCCAAAGTGGGTGGACTGGTAATTCATGGAACAACCGGTTGGCCAGTGTGGGTTGGGGTAATGGTCGTCACGGGTGTAGGCCTAATCTACTGCTATACTGGAGGCATCAAATCCGTCATCGCCACCGAGGCAGTTCAATTCACCGTGTTCGCAATCGCGATCCCCTTACTCCTCTGGTTTTCGGTTGCGCGAAGCGGAGTTGATCTAGCGGCTGCCAATGCCGGCGGTTGGTCTTCCTTCCGCTTAGCCATCGGTGGGATGGGCACATGGCAGGTCGTCGGCCTCTTTGTGTCCTTTTTTCTGGGAGAAACGCTCATTCCTCCATATGCGAATCGCGCGTTCGCTGCCGGATCGGCATCAATGGCGAAAAGTGGGTTTTTGCTGGCCGCAGGTTATAGCGTGTTATGGTTTGGCATTGTCGTTGGACTAGGAGCCATTGCTGCCCAAGTATTACCAGGCACGCCTGCCGATGACGCCTTCATGACATTGGCAGTGAAATACCTTCCCCACGGGTTGCTTGGTCTGCTGGTGGTTGCGGTATTGAGCATCATCATGTCCAGTGCCGAATCCATCTTAAACGCGGGCGCGGTCAGTTTCACCCGCGATGTTCGGGATGTCATTGCAAGTGGCGGGCTGGAGGATCGGCAGAGGCTTAATCTCACAAGACTTGGCACTCTGGGACTCGGCGTCACCTCTGCGATTCTAGCGCTTTATGCCCCTTCGATTATCGATGGCCTGCTGATCATTTATTCAATTTGGGCTCCAAGTGTGCTGCCCGTATTGGTCCTGGCTTTGCTGCTGAAGCAACCACCACGCGCCGCTGCAACTCCTGCCATGATTGCGGGTGCCATCGCCTCCTTGGTTTGGCAGTTCGCTCTAAAGGAACCGGGACAGGTGCCAGCCGTGATCGTCGGACTGGCATGTAATCTTGTCGTTTATGGCGTGATTGCGCTAAGCAGTGGCGCACGTTCACGCGAATTGAATCCATCAGATTCATGATTCCGTTATTACTGACTTAACTCCCCATTCTCATGCTTAATCTAGTGATATATCTCTTCGGCGGAGCTTCCGTGTTAATCGCCCTTTGGGTGCTTGCCGCCACCGTCCGCTACATCATCAGCACGCTTCGCGGATGAACGTGCATACGGAGAGTTTCTCTTTTTCCGGAGAAAAGGAATTGCTTCGGTTCCTTGGCGATTTGCCTATTGCTCCCCAGGAAAAACTCGGACTAATCGCTGGGCACTTCATGCTGATGTATGATGATCGTCGCGATGAGCTGGTTCCGATGATTCATCAAGATAGCGATAATCCTCGGGTCGTTCGGTTCTCGAAACTGATGGCAGGCGATTTCCCAATTAGAAGCTTCGCTTTGGGCTGTAAACTGCAAAAACAATACGCATCCGAGGGCGCGGATTCTCAGATTGTGCTCATTGTCAATGACCACATTTTCACGTCCCCCGGCTGGCATAAACAAAATCTGCCCGACTTTGAGAGCGGGGCCGCCTTACGGCATAACTACTATCGCAAGAAGTATCCCTTGCCGCAGTCATATTTCAAGATGCTAAAAGCTGCGGACCTGAGCACAGAGGTAGTCTTGTCCAACGACAACTCTCGTAGGACGCCACAGAATATTCTGCCGAAAAAAACCCGCCTTTTCTCTGAGCAGACACTAAGAAACTCTTTTGATAAATCTACGCGCTACAAATTGCGAATCTTGCGCGGCTTTCGGGAAGACACAATTCCGGGATCGAAATCCCGCCTCTTATTCACCGCAAATGGCGAGATGGCTTGCTTGGCTGATGGAACAAGCTGTGGCTGCAGTGGCGAATTGATTGAATTTCTTCGAGAATTGGCCGCACGCGGTTTTACTCGCATCGTGTTCTTTGTTCCAAGCGAATGCTGGCTCGCAGCGGGAGTCGGATTCAGCGCGTTTCTCCACTTGCCGAAGTCGCACAATAAGGCGCTTTCCAGTATTTGCGCCATCAGTGGGCTTGGCGGGATGAGCAGCACCGACGGCGATGAGAGTAGTATATCCGTAATAGCGTATCAGCGCGCCTAGGAAATGATGAGCACGTCACCATACGCTGAATCCATTCAGCTATCCCTGCAATTCATGGCAACGGAAGGGAAATTGGCGTATTTGCTCAATTGCGTGGAAACGTTCCAGGGGAATAAATTTTATGTGCCGCTATTTTGCAGCGAACCAGAACTCTTAAAAAAGGCCCATTATTATCTGCTTACATACCATGATTCGCCAAGCGAAAAACTGGTCTTAACAGAAACCCAGATACCGCAGATTCTTTCTGAAGGGCGCATCGAGGTTATTTACTTTGCCCCAGAGACGACGGTTTATCGCCGGGTCACGCCGCTCGGTAACGACAACATGTTACTCGTCGAAGTCCAATCAATCCCCTGGCGTGCGAATGGCTCAACTCCTCCTATCTATGGGCAGTCTGCGTTAAGTCAATTGTCGTCGCAAGTGACCGCGTGGTGCTATGCGGCTCAAGAATCGCCACTTGATACTAAAAAGCAGGCTACCAACGCGGCAAGCCTGCTCGAAGAAGTAGCCGACCTGTTAGCAGATCGTTCGCCATATCCACCATATTTCCCACACATTCATGTTCGGCTAACGGCCATGGTGGGGGAC